>JAFTNE010000192.1 GCA_017452035.1 Clostridia bacterium | reverse complement strand
GACAATATCGAAACAGTTCGTTTGTGCAAGCTTTTGAGAGCTTTCCCACAAACGGTAAAGGATGCAGCAACCAAGTACGAGCCATGTCTCATTTCCGGTTTGCTCATTGATATTGCACAAGCCTTCAACCGTTTTTATATCGAGCATCGCGTAATTTGTGATGACATAGCAGTACAAAATGCACGTTTGCAAGTTGTCGAGGCAACAGCAACGGTTTTGAAAAAGGGTCTTGCACTGTTGGGTATCGAAGCTCCCGAAAAAATGTAATCGCTTGTCTTGCTCGCAAGACAATATGGATGATTTGTATTTAACTTTTTGCATATAAACATCAATAAAAAGCAGTAGAAAACCTACTGCTTTTTGTTGTTATCTTAGTTTTTTGTGAAATAATGTGTTGGGTTTGTGCAACAAAAGGAGCATTTGTCATATTTATTTGTTGACTACTATTATTGACAAACGCCACCACTTGGAGTAAAATAGTTAAAAAGAGGTAAAACTATGAAAAAACTACTTGTATTTATTTTGATAGCAACAGTTTGTTTACTGCCAATGGTATTTTCGGCATGTGGTATAGATGTATCAGTGATATCTGCTGAGGAAATGTTGCCTCATTGCAACGATAGCCTTACTACAAACCCATTGGATGGGGCAAAGAATATTAATATCCAAGCTGATTTGTATTCAGTAGCAGTGCACAACGTTTCGGGGGACAAGGTTACAATCGACTTTACTCAACACGAAAAGTCAAATGTAACAACAAGCATCAAGTACGGCACTTTGTACATTGTACAGCAGTGGGAACCTCTTATCGCAACTGCGGTGAGAAACTTATATGTGGTTGTGGGACTTCCCGAAAGCTGGCAAGGATACACATTTAGCGCTGATTTGGACGTTGGAGCACTAAGTATTGAGCAAATCAATGCAGACGTCATTGATGTGGAAATGGATACAGGTGCTTGCATGGTTACCACTCAAACTGCATCTGTCGTTAATTTGGAGTCGGACACAGGCGCTATCATTTTCCAAGGCAAAGCAGGTATTTTGACTGTTGATGTAGACACAGGCGCTGTCAAATTGGATGGCCAAGCCGACAAAGTTATTGCTAATACCGATACGGGTGCTATAAAGGTAGATATGCTTGCAACGGAGTTGGATCTTTCTTCCAACACGGGTAGCATTGTATTTACCGTTGGCAACAACAAGACCATCAAGGTGCAAAGCGACACTGGCTCCGTCCGTGGTACGATTGATGGAGTGCAAAGCCACTACTCCATTTTGGTGGACGTAGACACTGGCAGTTGCAACCTTAAAGACCAAATTGGAACAGGAACAAACATTTTGGAAATAGACGTGGACACAGGTAGTGTCAATGTAACTTTCAAACAATAACAAAGAGGTAAAATATGCAAATACTCGATTACATCATCATAGCCGTAGCGCTTGTATCTTTTGTGTTAGGTCTTGTAAAGGGTTTTTTGACACCCGTTGTAAACCTTGCAGGATTTTTCGTTGTACTGTATGCAGGTGGAGCATTTTCCACACTGTTGTTTCCACTTATCTCCCAGCTAATTCCTGACGAGTCGACATGCTCTGTTGCTAGCACAATTGCATCAATGCTACTTGTGTGGTTTATTTACTTTTTGATTTCTCGTCTAATTCTAAAAATTATCAAAAAGAGCAAAATTTTGGGCTTTGCAAATCGTCTTGTCGGTGGTGTGCTTGGCATTGTGATAGTTTACTTGGTTGTGGCAATTGTTACAGCATTTATGCAAAACGACAACACCTTGTTTGCATCTGTGCGCGAGCAATTTGGCGAAGTGTTCAACCAAAGTTGGGTGGTACAAAACGTATTCAAAACCAACCCCATTGGCGAAGGTTTGGTAAACAGTGCTTTCCAAAAGCTAATTGAGTTGTTAGAAAACTCCCTCATACCACAAGCGTAAACTGTTGTAGCATTTGAAAGCTGTTTTGTTCAACAACAAAACGTTGCTACAAAGAAACAAACAATTTAATTTATAATTTTTGTAAAACAAAAGGAAGTATCAATTGGGATACTTCCTTTTTTGTAGTTGATTATATAAAATGTATTTATTGCTAAAATCAGGCAGATAGTTTCATTGTCAGTGCAGTGTTGATATGCAATGCGCCTTTTATTGACATTGCTGAGCGTTC
>JAFTNE010000191.1 GCA_017452035.1 Clostridia bacterium | reverse complement strand
GCTATGTTTTGGTCTACTTTGTCCTTGGGGATATCTATATTTTTTTGTTCAAACTCGTATATAGATTGTAGTAACCTAACAACATCCTCCTTGTTTAACCCCATTGCTTGTTTTGATGCAATTGGACTATACGAAAACTCACTCATGCGCAAATTGAATGCAAATGGCCATATACGAGAGTTGCCGGATTTGCAGGCAATAGCCCCTGCTTCGTAGTTAATCCAAGGATTGTTGATGTTATCAATGGTTAAAAACAAAATGGCGCCATTGCATTTTTGTAGACCATCTTCAATTGAACGGGATATGTCGGCCCCTTGGTCTATCCCCTCTGTGGAAATCCAAAAGATACTATCCGTTTCAAAAACATCAACCAGTAAATCTGCTGTCCTTTTTGCCAAGTTTAAACTCAAAGACTTTGACCAACTTAAAAAAATCATAAAATCACCACCTATTAGTTGTTATTTTATCATAAATTGTTTGGAAAGTAAACACCTACATATAACAAATAGATTTCTAGTGGTTTTGTTAGCAAATGTACGCTGATGCAGTAAGCTTATTTGCAGAAAATCTGTTAGTACTGTTTGTATGTTGCAATTTGTTTGTGTGTGTGGTACAATATATCTATAAAAATTTGGGGGTACATTATGAAAATTACTTTTATTACCGGTGCAGCAAGTGGCTTGGGTGCCGAGTTTGCACGCCTTTACGCGCAAGACAACAACAACTTGTTGTTGGTAGATATCGACCAATCTGGACTTGAAACTATCAAACAAGAGTTGCAAAATGCCTATCCAAACATTGTTGTGGACACTTTTGTTGCCGACCTATCTAAAACTGAAGAACTAAAACGCGCTTTTGCTTACACAGTAGAAAAGGACTACTTTGTAAACAATCTTGTCAACAGTGCTGGTTTTGGCGACAGATGCGACTTTAAAGATATGGATATCGACAAGCAACTTGCCATGACCAACGTAAACTGTAACGCTGTGTTGTACTTTACGCGCGTATTTTTGGACAACATGCTTGCGCATGACGAAGGACACATCATCAACGTGTCCTCCATTGCAGCTTTTATGCCTGCTCCATACATGTGTACCTATCACGCGACAAAGAGTTTTGTATTGCTCCTTGGCGAGGCTGTTAGCTACGAAATTCGCAAAACAAATGTAAAATTGCTTACACTTTGCCCGGGACCATTCCTAAGTAAGTTTGTTGAGCTTGCCCACAACGACTACACATTTACAAAAATAAAGCCCATCACGGCAGCAAAAGTGGCGCAAATTGGCTACAAAAAATCCCTTGCTGGCAAAAGTTTGCACGTAATTGGTGGCGGAAACCGTCTAACTATTTTTGCAACACGCTTTGTTCCTCGCAAAATGGTTACAAGTGTTTCTGCAAAGAACATGAAAAAGGGCGATTAACCAACCCATTATCCATACCAAGGAAATCACGATAAAACCACAATTGTATGGCAAAACAAAAAGCTAACCATCTGTGATGGCGCAAGTAATACTAATACTCAAATTGAAGGGCGAAAACAACCAAATAACCTTTTGTTAAATTAAATGGTTTTGTGTTATGCCACATTTATATTTTTTTAACAATTTGGGCAATACGTTTGACAATAATTGGCAAACAATATATAATATGAAAGCACTTGAAGGCTTTCATAAGCTGATATACTTTCTGTGCGCTCGCAAACTTGCTTGCTCGGCTGAGGGCGTAATAGATGCACACCACCTTGGCAAAACAAAATAATAAAACAGGCTATTTTCAAGAATAGCCTTTTAAGCTGATATGGCTCAGCAGGTAGAGCACGTCCTTGGTAAGGACGAGGTCACGGGTTCAAATCCCGTTATCAGCTCCAAAAAAAGACAACTCTTAATGAGTTGTCTTTTTTTTCTCGCTGGGCTTTCGCTTCGCTCAGCTACATCTCCATCTCGCTGGGTGTTCGCAACTAAAGTTGCTCGGCTACAGCTCCTCAAAACCCCCTGAAAAACAGGGGTTTTTCTTATTTTTTTAGGAAAAATTAACCATTTTGAATTTGCGATTTTTGAGATATAACATAATTGGTTGTCAATGGTTGTCAAACTTTTTCAAGAAAAAATGCTCCCTTTCCCGAAAGAAAGAGAGCATTTGGCCTAACTGTTATTAACAAACTTTGCATCCAGTTTGTGTGTTGCGCATTGTGCAACAGACTGCCTCGCTGCTCAAACATTGTTGCTAAATCAATTTTGTTGCTGAATAAATCCTGTCAACTACAAACTGTTAGCATTTGATGGCTGTGCCACCAACAAGAACGATCATCTTGACAGCATCCAACGAAAATGCATTTGCTTGAACGGTAAGAGATTTATCCAACATACCACGCGCCAAAACCTTTACGTAGCCAACGTTTTTAGTAACAAGTCCCTTTTGTTTGAGAGCTTTGAGGGTAACTGTATCGCCATCGTTAAAGTTGTTGGAAAGCGTATCAATGTTGATAATGCACTTTTTGTTGCCACGTTCAACGCACTCTTCAACAGGAGTAGTTTGCACCAATGTGGATGCAACTTCGTCAGAGATCATTTCGTGGGCTTGCTCTACTGTGACACTCTTTACAATGCCAAAGCCAGCAGCACGCATGATCATACCCTCCTCTACTTCGGCACCATCCAAAGTGCGAACTTTTATAAGTCCAGCCTTGATAAGGTTTTCCGTTGTGTCGTAGGGGTAGTTTTGTTGAGAGTAGTCTGTGCATGCATTGCCCAAAACAACACCCTTGCGTTGCATCAAAGCTTCCAACAATACTTTTGCTCTACGCAAAGACAAAGGTGATCTAACCTTGAACATACTTGGAGTTGCTTGGTAACGCTTCTTATGGGAAACATCCTTGATGGTTCCCTTTGTAATTTGACGAGCATCTGGGTCAAGTGCCAAATACATATACAAGCTTTTGCCCCTAACTGTAAAGGTGACAAGATTTTGACGGCCCCAGTTGAGCTTGGAGCAGGGCCAACTTACTCTGTTTTTGACCTTTTTGTAGGAAAGCGCAAGGTTAATAAGCTCGGCATAGTGAGATTTCAACAAGTCGCTTGATTGCATCAACTTGGATGTAAAGGAGCGATTGTAGCGAACAAGCACTTCGTTTTCGTCAATGTACATGATGCCTTCGTCCGACTCAACCTCTGGCTCGGCAGTTGGCTCAACAACTTCTTCTGTGGGCTCTTCAGTTGGTTCTTCTACTGGCTCAACAACTTCTTCTGTGGGTTCGTCTGCAGGTTCGTCAGCGATGTATTCCTCAACTACAGGTTCGTCCACATGTTGGTCAACAACGTCTTCTACGACCTCTTCTACGGGCTCTGTTGCCGTTTCTTCAGCAGGCTCTTCTACAGGCTCAATTTCAATTTCTTCAACAGGTTGTTCTGTTGGTCGCAAATTTTCGAGTGCTTGCTCTACGGTTGGCTCAACAGGTTGAGGTGCAGACTTTTTGTTGATGCTCAAGCCTGCCGTGCGCAAAATGTCGCCATCCTCAATCACACTTCCGTCCAAAGTACGAACTTGTACAAGTCCAGCCTTGATAAGGTTTTCCGTTGTGTCGTAGGGGTAGTCTTGTGTGCTGATAGTATCGCAAGTTTGGCTAAACTCAATACCTTTGGCTTGCATCAAAGTATCCAGCAATACCTTTGCCTTTCTAAGGGACAATGGCGACTTAACCTTGAACAACGTTGGTGTATCTTGGTAACGTTTTTTGTCCGAAACATTTTTGAGTTTGCCCTTGATAGTTTGATGTGCAAGCTCGGTATCTATTGCCAAATAAACGTACAATGCGCGACCTCTAACAAGGATGGTAGCAATTTTTTCACGTCCACAATTGAGTTTTGCACATTGCCAACTGATTCTGCTCTTGACTTTTTTGTAAGAAAGGGCGTGATTTACAAGTTCGGCAAAATATCCCTTGAGTTCATCTGACGATTGCATCAACTTGGATAGGAATGAGCGTTTGTAACGAACAACAACCTCCTTGCCACCAATAACCATAACGCCTTCGTCCAGTTCGTTTTCCGGCTCAGATGGTTGTTCGGTAACAATTTCGGCAACAGGTTGCTCAATGGGTTGTTCCTCTACCACTGGTTGTTCAACTGGTTCAACAGTTGACTCCTCTACCAAGATTGGTTGAACGTCAGCTGGAGCAGATTCCTCCACGATAGTTTCTACTGGTTCTTCAACAACAACCTCTTCAATTGTTTGCTCAACCGATTGCTCATCTGCTGGCTCAACAACTTCGCTTGCAGGTCGCTCGGTTGGTTGAATGTCTTCCGTGATGGTTTCATCAACAGGTTGAGGCTCTTGGGCAACAGTTGCAACTGCACTATCCGTTTGTGGCTCGTCAGTTGATTGAGTGTTTTGTGAGTCGTTTGTTTTGCTATGCTTTGTAAACAACACCGTCAAAAACGCGCCCAAAGATGCTGCCGACACAGCAAGAAAGTATGGAAAAAGGTCTTCTAATAATATTACTGCTAAAAGGGAAAAGATGCTCATGGCTTATTCTCCTTAAATTTCTTTTGTATAGACACCAAAATGTGTCAGGTGTTGGGGGCCAGTCGAGATTGCTCAAACAATCTCGACTGTTTTTCCCAATAGGTCTAAATGCTACTAAATAACGTAGTTAAAGTGAACTGTTACGTTTGGAACATCCAAAAATGGATTATACCCGTTAATGTTGATGTTGTTCCATTGTTCCTCGGTGCCGGTAAAGTATATGTCGGTGATATTTGGTATGTTATAAAATGTATACTCGCCTATTACTGTTACGCTATCTGGAATAATAATTGTGGTGGTATTGATGTTTTCGCTATATTCATAATAAAAAGCTCCACCGGCAATGGATGTTGTACCATCTTTGACTGTAATGGTAGTTTGTAGATCCCTTACATTCACCAAGCAAGTGCCAATATACAACGTTTCGTTTTCCCAATTTGACTCATCATCGTAGAATACTGTTCCATTAAAAACGTTACTTCCTATAGCTGGATTGCCCAAAATGGTAATACTTTCTAGGTACCATGCGGATAAAAATGCAGAACTTCCAATTTCGGTAACGGTACTTGGAATTACTATTTCAGTAAGTTGAGTGTCGATAAAAGCACCAGATCCTATTGTGGTTAGCCCTTCTGGAAGCGTCATGCTTGAAATATATGAGCCTCGGAATGCGTCAGATGCAATCACCTTTAACGTACTAGGAAGTTGAACGTATAAAACATCTGACCCTAAAAATGCCCCATCGTTAATTGTTGTTACACCTTCGGGAATAACGATATTTTCGCCAGCTTCCTTAGAGTAGCAAATCAGTGTTTTGCCGTCCATTGTGTAGAGAATACCATCAATAACTTTGTAATGTTGGTTTCCTTCTTCAACACGAATTTTATTGAAATGACACCCATTTAATGCGGTTGGATCTAACTCAGCAAGGCTTGCAGGAAGGGTAATTTCTGCAAACTTAGAACCCTGAAATGCATAGGAGCCAATGGTTGTCAACTGACTGTTGCTTTCAAAGGTTAATTCCATTAGATTGTGGTTGAAGGCAAATGCATTATCCTCGATAACTTTTACACTTGCAGGAATTGTTACCGCCTTTATGTTGCAACAATAGAATGCTTGCATATCAATTAGTTCGCACTGACTGTTC
>JAFTNE010000190.1 GCA_017452035.1 Clostridia bacterium | reverse complement strand
GACAAGCAAGCAGCATACATGACTGTGTACACAACACTTGATACACTTGTAAAGGTTGCTGCTCCATTTGTTCCATTTATCACCGAAAGCATCTACCAAAACATTACAGCTAACTGCTTTGACGACGCTCCACGTTCCGTTCACCTTTGCGACTTCCCCGTTGCAAACGAGGCATTGATTGACGCAACGCTTAACGAACAAATGGAAAAGGTACTTGACCTTGTTGTTTTGGGACGTTCTGCTCGTAACGCTGCCAACGTCAAAAACCGTCAACCACTTGAAGCTATGTACGTTGCAACCAGTGGCGAACTTAGTGCTGAAATGGTAGATATCATCGCAAGCGAACTCAACGTTAAACAAGTTGTTCGCGTTGCCTCTGCCGAAGAGTTTGCCGACTACGAAATCAAACCACAACTTCGCACAATCGGTCCAAAGTACGGACGTTTCCTTGGACAAATCCGTAATTTGTTTGCTAACCTTGGTGAGGATGCTCGCAAAGTTGTTGCAAACGTTGCAAACGGTGGCACACACACCTTTGTAATTGACGGTAACGACATTGTTGTATCTGCCGAAGATTTGCTTGTTTCCACAAAGAACAAGCAAGGTTTCTCGGTAGTATCCGACCACGGCGACACAGTAGCTTTGGACGTTAACTTGACAGCCGAACTTGTCGAGGAAGGTCTTGTTCGCGAAATTATATCCAAGGTACAAACCATGCGTAAGGAAAGCGACTTTGTTGTTACCGACCACATCATCATTGGCTACCAAGCAGAAAGCGAACTTGCACAAGTATTTGAACGTAACGCTGGCGAAATTGCATCTGCAACGCTTGCCAACGTTGTTGCGCCTGCTAACTCGGGTACGTTCCAAAAACAATGGGATGTAAACGGCCACAAGTTCACACTTTACCTAACAAAGGCGTAATTGGGCAAAGGTTAAATCTTATCAAAAATAATGACCCCCAGCAGAAAACAAGTCTGTTGGGGGTTTTGTTGTTAGTGTGTATTTGTAAGTAGTGTTTTTCTATTCAACTTCCACCCATTCCATTTGGATATCGTGGTGGGCTGTGGCAATGGCAAGGTGGTAGTGGGCATTGTCGTGGGTAAAGCTTGTTTCCACAAAACGAGCAATGGTAGTGTCAAGGTTGCGTGTTACAAATGCGGGCAGGTCAAGTTTTTTGAACAATGCCTCCTTTTTGCACCAAAGAGAAAGTATCTTTTTGCCGTCAGCATAGGGTACAAAGATGTTCCACTCGGGCAGTTCGCGTGGTAAATCGCCACACAGTTGTTTTAGCTCGTTTTCGCAAGCAATGCGTTTAAGTAGCTTTTTGTTGAACTTTTGTGGTTGATATTTTTGTAGGTCAATGCCAATTGGCGCATTGTCGATAGCGACAGCGCACAGCCCGTTGCTGTGAGAAATGGACAAGAAAAAGTAGTTGCAAACCCACTTGCCGTTGTGGTTTTTGTGTATGTCAAACATGTCCATTGGCACGCCAAAGGTTGTTTCCACAGCGTGGCGTAACAGTTGCCAGCTGGTGTATTTTTCCAACCGAGTCAACGCGTTTTTGCAACCGTCAATTTCCTCTTGACGCTCGATGTGGGGCAATGGTTGCACTTTGTTTGCTAGTTTACACACAAAAAGTCGTGGCATATTTGGTTTTTTGCTGTCGTTTGTCATACCACAATTATATGGCAACAATGGCAAATTGTCAACAGCCAAACAATATCTAAAAAACAGTTGAAAAAACTGCACGTTTCAAGTATAATATATTTATCGAAATTTGCGCAATTTTGCAAAAGGAACGGACATGAAACTCAACAACGAATGGAAAGATTACCAAATCATAGCCACGGGTGACGGCGAAAAGCTTGAGCGTTGGAAGGACGTGGTTTTGCTACGCCCCGACCCACAAGTTATTTGGCATGCGCAAAAGCCACTACATACAATTGTTCGCCCCGATGCAAGATACTTGCGTTCGAGTACAGGTGGTGGCCACTGGGAGTACAATCGTAAAATTCCTGATGAGTGGAAGGTTTCTTGGCGCGATTTGACCTTTTCTGTCAAGCCAATGGGATTTAAGCACACAGGTTTGTTTCCCGAGCAAGCTGTCAACTGGGCAATGATGATAGACCTCATCAAAAACGCCAACCGTCCAATAAACGTGTTGAACTTGTTTGCCTATACTGGTGGTGCAACAGTTGCCTGCGCAAGTGCTGGCGCAAGCGTTTGTCACGTGGATGCAGCCAAAAACATGGTGGAGCGCGCACGTGAAAACGTAACACTTTCCGGCCTTGCCGACAAACCCATCCGTTACATTGTTGACGACTGCCGTAAGTTTGTCAAAAGGGAAATCAAGCGTGGCAAAAAGTATGATGCTATCATCATGGACCCACCAAGCTACGGCCGTGGAGCGAACGGAGAAGTGTGGAAAATTGAACAAGATATCTGCGACTTTGTAGAGCTTTGTGCAGAGGTTCTGTCCGACAATCCATTGTTTGTACTTATCAACAGCTATACAACAGGCTTGCAACCTGCAGTTCTATCTAACATTTTGAAACGTTCCATCAAGCGCGATGGTGACGTTTGCGCATACGAAGTTTGTCTGCCAACGGACGAAGGTATTGTTCTTCCCTGTGGCGCAAGTGGACTTTTTACAGCAAAAGGAGCAAAAAATGGCTAAAAACTTTACAATGGATGACGTAACCATCCTTCACGAAGACAACGCAATTTTGGTGGTAGTAAAACCACAAAACATGCCCAGTCAGGCCGATTCCAGTGGTGACTTGGACTTGTTGACACTGCTAAAAAGCTATATCAAAGAAAAATACAACAAGCCAGGTAACGTTTACTTGGGACTTGTTCATCGCCTTGACCGTCCAACGGGTGGCGTGATGGTATTTGCAAAAAACAGCAAGTCGGCAGAGCGTCTAAGTAAGCAAATTGCTGACCGTGAAATGACAAAACAATACCTTACAACGGTACTTGGTAGCCCAGTTGATCGCAAGGGTACGCTTGTAAACTATCTCAAGAAAAACGCACTAACAAACAACGTGTACGTTGCAACCTTTGGCGACCACGATGCAAAGCGTGCAGAACTTAGTTACGAAGTGTTTGAAGTTGCCGAAACAACGTCACTGGTAAAAGTGCAACTTGGCACAGGTCGTTCGCACCAAATTCGTGTGCAATTTTCTGCTATCAACAGCCCTGTTTGGGGAGATATGCGCTACGGTGGTGACGTTTTGGGACGTGGTCACAACCTTGCGCTTTGGGCATACAGGTTGGAGTTTGAACACCCAATTTCTAAGGAACACATGGTGTTTGTTGCCTACCCACCACAAAAACAACCTTGGACACAGTTTGACATTGCCAAGCACGTAGAGCACTTTGGCAACGACAGTGAGGATGACGGCATCCCACTTTACACAAAGCCACACACTGTGCAAAACTTGGACTAATGCAAAAATTGCGTGACGTTTTTGTTTTTTTGATACTTGTGTAACATTTGACATACACACTTAACCTTTGAATAGTAAAATTTGAAAGGGTAAAGTATCTTTCGCAAGACGTTAATATTTTTATATTGCAAACCAACGAGATAGCAACGTTATTTACAAAGGTTGTTATCTCTTTTTGTTTTGTTGGGCAAAACCGTCTACAAAAGTGATAAAAGAGCAAAATTTAGCTATTATATTAATTATTATGTTGTGCCAAATCGTTGACAAGAAGGGGGCCTTTGGGGTAAAATAAATGCATAATGTGGTGGAATGCCCCCACAACAAATCGAGGGCCACGCGCCCTTTGGAGGAATATCGTGAAAAAGATTTTTAGTTTGATTATTGCACTTACACTTTTGGTTAGTGTTTTTGCTCTTTCTGCAGTAGCTTTTGCTGATGATACAGCTCGTACAGTTACTGTAAACAATGATGCTTTGATGACTTTGGTTGATACTGATACCTTCCTTGAAGACTCCGCAAGCTTCAAAGTTTGGCTTACAACTACACAAAACGTAAAAGACGTTTTTATTGGCATCAACTTTGCTATGTTTGGCGATGAAGGCTACGACAAAAATGCTCAGTACGACACAGTTCGTCTTGAATACTGCACAGGCGACATTAGATACGAAGATAACTGGGTAGACGACGAAAAGACACTTGTTGTTGCCGCTGGTGGAACAAACTTCAATCTCAAACTTTCTGGTTGGGTCGCTTTCCGTTACAGCGCAACATACAAACCATCAGCTGACGCCGAAGAAGTTACTGTGAAAACAAACACATTCCTTTTCTATGTTGTTGATACAACAGCTCCCACATTGGAAGTTGGTACAACACTCGCAGACAAGGCATCGGATGGTCTTACAGTTGGCAAAGCTTACACAATTAGCACAAGCTCTTCAAACGTAAAAGTAACAGATAGCTCATCTTGCACAACAACTTTTGTTATCCAAAAACTTATCAATGGTCAATATGTAGAAGTTTACAGCAGTGTTGACGGTCTCAGTGAGAGCTACGAAGGCAAGGATATTGCTAGTGGTACAATTACACCAACAGCTGACGACGTCTTGGACAAGGCTACCTACAAAATTGTTTTCAAAGCTACTGACGCATATGGTTATGGAAGCGAAGAACTTGTTGTTGAGCTCAAAGTAAACGCTAATACAGAAGACGTTGAAGAGGGAAAGAAAGTTGACGTTGTAAAAATTGTTTTGTACATTGTTGCAGGTCTTTCCCTTGCAGGTATTGTTGTTCTCCTTTTGATTAAACCCAAAAAGGAAGAACCAACACGCGTTGTTTACACCGAAACACCAACTGACTCCGACAACAAATAATAACTCACAATCAAAAGCAGACTGACTTGTTTGGTCTGCTTTTTTGTTGCAAATTTTTGCAAAAGTCAATGGCAAAGTAATTGTTGTCAACAAAACACGCTATGCTTTTTGCAAAAGTCGTGTAGTGGCTCAGGTGGTGTATTTTATCCTTCAATTGGTAGGGTATGCAATCTTTCTTTTACCTGCGATACCTAAGTGGCGTAGCTGTTGTTCTCAAAAAACAAATGTCAAATTGTTGTTTAACAACCATGCTTTTACTATTTGGATACATTACACCTTGACAATTGTGCCATTTTTTGCTAATATTTAGTTATGAAATACGATTTACACATCCACACAAATAGGTCGGACGGTCTTTTTGCCCCAAAGGAAGTATTGGATTTAGCCAAGCAAAGGGGTTTGACTTATATATCTTTGACTGACCACGACACAATGGAAAGCACTGACGAAATTGTTGCCTATGCCAAACAAATTGGTATTGGCTATATTGTTGGTGTGGAATTGTCTTGCGTTGGCCCTGGCGAAGTGCATATTTTGGGCTACAACATCGACTACAACGCTCCAGGTTTTGCCGAAGAAATAGCAAAAATTGCCAACATGCGCAAGGAGCGCAACCGACTTATCGTACAAAAACTTGCCGAAATTGGT
Source organism: Clostridia bacterium (assembly GCA_017452035.1). GTDB lineage: Bacteria > Bacillota > Clostridia > Christensenellales > CAG-314 > Fimimonas. Next base: position 2,557 of record JAFTNE010000190.1, on the reverse strand, counting down.
TGCGTAATTGACCTGGACAAACTGGAACAACAAGGCTCCGTTGGTCGTGGCGTTTTGGCGCGCGAAATGGTAAAAATAGGTTTTTGCCAAAGCGTTCCCGAAGTGTTTGAAAAGTACCTTGGCACTGGTTGCAGTTGCTACGTACAAACCAAACGCCTAACACCGGTAGAGGGTATTCAATTTATCCTTCGTTATGGTGGTATCCCAGTGTTGGCACACCCAAAACAACTCAAAATTCCCTTCAATAGTTTTGAAAAATTCCTAAAACCTTTGGTATTGGCAGGTCTTGGGGGTATTGAGGCGCAGTATTTTACCCATAATAATGCTGAGCGAATGTTTTACAGCAAAATGGCTAAAAAATACAAACTGGTTGTAACGGGTGGCTCCGACTTCCACGACTACGTTCACGGCGTGGAACTGGGAACAAAAAGCTTTGTACCATCTAGTTACACCCGCAAAATTTTGGGAATATGAAAAAAACTCTTTTGATAACTTTACTTACGCTCACAATTTTTGTGGGCGTTTTTTGTTACCCAGCACAGGCACAAAGCCATCCGTGGTGTGTCAAAGCAACCATTGAACATAATGGCAAAACCTTTGTGTACGACATGCAAAACTACCTTAATAGGGCAGATAGCAAAGTTGCCTACCTTGGTAAAAGTAGCAAGATTGAACTGTACAACTACTTGCAAACTTTGCCTCTTTCAGAGGGAGAAACGTACAACTACATCCTCCCGGGATTTGATGACATATTGCAGTTTTTTGCACACGTGTGCCACAAAAAACGCGATGCGTATGTGGTTTTTGACAAGGAGGGTTTTAGGTATTTTGCTGGCAACGATGGCGTTTCCATCAACAAAAAAGCATTATTTGAAAGCTTGCTATATGCAAACAATGGTGCAACAATACATTTGCCAATAATGGTGGACAAGGCTGTGACAGTTGCGCAACTAAAACATTGCACAACAAAACGCGCAACCTTTACAACGGCATTTCCAAACAGCACGGCCGAGCGCGTCCATAACATTGCCCTTGCAACAAGTGCAATCAACGGCACAGTTGTGGGTGTGGGGGAAGGGTTTTCCTTCAACCAAGTGGTGGGCAAGCGCACCGAGGAAAATGGTTACAAAACTGCCAAAGTAATTGTTGACGGAGCATACGTAGATGGTGTTGGTGGAGGGGTTTGTCAGGTATCTACCACTTTGTACAATGCACTGTTACTTGCAGGACTCACTGCAAATGCATGTCAGCATACACTGGTATCAAACTACGTTTTGCCCGGTTTTGATGCCATGGTAAGTGATGCCGGCGCAGATTTGACATTTGTCAACAATACAGGTTCACCCGTGTACATCCAAGGTTTTGTGCAAAACAAAACGGTGACTTTTGTTGTTTTTGGACTGCCTAACGAGTGGCACATCGAGCGAGAAAGTATCACCCAAGTTACTCCCTTTGATACGGTGGAAATTGTAGACAAAGACAAGTACCCCGAACTGGTGTACACCGACCAAACACTTGTTGTAAAAGGTGGTAGAAATTGAGTAAAAACGCAGTATTACCTCAAATATTACAAAAACTGCCAGTTGGTGGAAACAAAACTGATACGAAAAAACTCCTACAAAAAGGTGGATAAAATTGTTGCTCGTGGCTACGTTGAGCGTACGGAGCAAAACCTTTCTGCCCAGTTAGATTTGAGCTTGGGACAGTAAATTGTTTGCAATTAAAGGTTTTTTGCAAAACAAACAGCTTGTGTACACGGTGGTATGGATGCTTGGCAATGCTACTATTAATCACTCCACCAATACGCACAATGCAAGATGTTTTGTGGCAATGGTATTGCTATTTGACCTTTATGTATCAAGTTTTTGTTGCAACAGGACTGTCAATTTGTACAAAACTTTTTGCATCCAACTGCAAAAAAACGATTATTAATTTCGCGCAACCACAGTGTGCATTTGCATTTTTGTGGTTGCTATTTTTGTTTTGTTGAAAAAAGCATCCAAAAAGGCAGTTTCTTTTTGCAAAATTTTGCCATATATAATTGATTTATATTTAAAAAAATAGTATAATCAAATCACGAAGAATAAATTTGCTAGCGTTACACATCAAAAAAGGATGGGTAATGTCTTTTTTGCATATTTTGAGTTACACAGGAGGCAACAATGCCAAACAACGAACAACCCAAAAATCAAATAACAATGCCAAACAGTGTCGAGGCTGAACAAAACGTCCTCTGCTGTATTTTGCGCAGTCCCGAAATGCAGTTGGAAATCATTGCACAGCTCAAAGCTGTAGATTTCTACCAGCCCAACCACCAGATTATTTTCCAAGCAATGAAGGATATCTCCAACCAGTCTCACAAGACGTCTGGCGAGGGTTTGAGTGTAAACACAGTTAACCTTGCCTCCGTTGTAGACCACCTTAGACGTATTGGTAAGCTCGAACAGGTGGGCGATATCGACTACATTTTGCGTTTGAACGAGTTGTTGCCTAGCACTGCAAACTTTGACGAGTACATCGCCATTGTAAAGCGCGCATCCACAATGCGTCAGCTTAT
>JAFTNE010000189.1 GCA_017452035.1 Clostridia bacterium | reverse complement strand
GACCACGAGAAATGTAACCAACAATTTCGTCCCCGGGAACTGGCGAACAACACTTGGAAAAGCGCACCAAAAGGTCATCCATACCCTTGATGATAACGGCATTTTCCTTTTTAGTTGGAGTTGACTTGCGTACTGTACTGCGTGTTTTAATTCGGTCACGCAGTGATGCATTGGAGGAAATAAGCTTGACCATAACTTGGTTCAAAGTGATACTTCCGTATCCCACTGCAGCGTACATTTCGTCAACAGTATTAAACATGTAGCGTTCGCAAACGGCTTGCAAAGCCTCGTTTGTAAGCAGTTCACTTGGAGCAATGTTGCGATGCTTTGCATCACGTTCAATCATAGATTTGCCAGTACGGATGTACTCATCTTTAAGCTCACGCTTGAAGAATTGGCGAATCTTTGTTTTGGTGGATGGCATCACGGCAATTTTCAGCCAGTCGCGCGATGGTCCCTTTGCATTGGGGTTGGTCATTACTTCGACTGTATCGCCCGTTTGCAAAACTGTATCCAGTGGTACAATTTTGTTGTTGATTTTGATGCCCACACAGTGGTTACCAACCTCACTGTGTACACTGTATGCAAAGTCAAGTGCAGTTGCGCCGGCTTGCAAAATTTTTACGTCACCGTTTGGGGTAAATACGTAAACTTCGTTAGTGTTGGAAATATCCTTACGGATAAGTTCCAAAAATTCTTTACCGTCACGCAAATCGTTGTCGTAAGACAAAACTTCCTTTACCCAAGCGAGGTTTTCGTCCATTTCCGTTGCGCCAGTAAGGCCTTCTTTGTACTTCCAGTGCGCAGCAATACCGTACTCGGCAATTTTGTGCATTTGGTGGGTGCGAATTTGTACTTCAATAGGATAGCGATAGTCGTGATAGTCAATAAATACCGTTGTGTGCAACGATTGGTACATGTTGGGCTTTGGAACGGCAATGTAGTCCTTAAAACGGCCTGGCATTGGTTTCCACCTTGCGTGAATAGCACCCAAAACAGCGTAGCAATCCTTGATAGAGTCAACAATTACACGCACTGCTGTCAAGTCGTAAACTTGGTCAAGCGTTTTGTTTTGTTTTTTCATCTTTTTGTAGATGGAATACAAGTGCTTAACTCTACCATAGATGTTACAGTCTTCCAATCCCAACGTCTTGAGTTCTGCCCTCACGTCATCAATAAAGCCATCAACAATGGCATCACGCTCCGTCTTTTTGAGAGCGATACCTTGGGCAATGGAGTCGTATGCATCCCTATCGAGATACTTCAAGCAAAGGTCTTCTAACTCACTTTTGATGGGCGAAATACCCAATCTGCCAGCAATAGGCGCAAAAATATCCAGCGTTTCCTTGGCAATTACCTGTTGCTTTTGAGGAGATAGGTACATCAAACTGCGCATATTGTGCAATCTATCGGCAAGTTTGATGAGCATAACGCGAATATCCTTTGCCATTGCAAAAAACATTTTGCGCATGTTTTCTGCCTGCTCTTCCACCTTGTTGTGAAACTGAATTTTGTCAAGCTTTGTAACGCCAGCTACCAAATAGGCAATTTCGTCACCAAACTGCTCGCGCAAATCACTGTCACTTACGTAGGTATCCTCCACAGTGTCATGCAATAAAGCAGCACAAATTGTGGGCACGTCCAGTCCCATATCGATAAGCAACTCTGCAACAATTACTGGGTGGGTAATGTAAGGACGACCACTTGCTCTAAACTGCCCTTGGTGCGCCCTATTAGCGAGGTCGTATGCTTTTAGTATTAAGTTAACGTCAGCTGGATGGTAAAAATACTTTACTTTGTTCAAGAAATCTTGAATGGTTACTGACGCATCTTGTCTTTCACTGTACATAATTATCCTAGTTAGCAAAAAGCTGATAAATTTTTGAATTGTCTAAAGGAGATTTGATACTGGGGTCAAATTCCACTGTAAATTTGTCTATAATTTTGATAAATCCAAGTTCTTCAAACACGCGAAGGGAAACTACAAACTGTTCGTAAGAAATTGTGCCCAACAGGTATTTTTCATACACTCCCTTGATGCTATCAAACTTTGTTTTGCGTTTTAATGTAGAAAAGGATTGCACGCAAATATCTCGATTGAGTTGCAGTTTGTACAGCCCCTCATTTGCAGGCTCTACTGCAAAATTAATCGCATTTGCCGTTAACTTGCGAGGTAGACCTTGGGTTGAAAATACTACCACTGTCGAAAATGCAGAAAAATCGCACAACATAAGTGGAGAAATTACAACAGATTTTGAGCTTTTGCCATTTACAAAGAAAATGTCAAGGGTAAAATCGTCAAAATTAAACTGATTTGAGTAGTTTACAAATGTTTCGTAGTCATCGAAAACAGCCAAAACTTTATCCTCGTCCAGTGCTTTTTTGACAGCATTAGCATCGGCGTAACTAATATTGTCCGTTGTAAAGTTTTTTAGCAAGTTTAGGCGATAAAACTCATCAAAACACAAAGAATTGCAAAGGGTTATATCTTCGATAATACCACAAATTTCCTTTGTAAAATTGTCAATTTCCAACGTACATAGCACGTCCACCATACCACCGTTTTTGATAAACGGAGGATACTCACCAAACTTGAAAAAGAT
>JAFTNE010000188.1 GCA_017452035.1 Clostridia bacterium | reverse complement strand
GCACGTTAAAACTGCCACCTATTTCCTTGAGAAGTAGGCGTTCCATTTCCAAAGATGCACGGTCTGGCACTATCACCGTGTGCATAACAGACAGGTTGCTTTTGTCCACGCGTTTGAGCACTTGGACAATTTGCATTGCGCCCTGCTTGGTTGTACTGTTTTTGTAGATGGTTATCATTTGCAAATCCTTTTTGCACAAACTGTGCCAAAATTACATATCACTTTGTATTTTACCATTTTTTGACGGCTATTGCAATGGCTGTGTGGCTAATTTTGCAACTTTGTAAATAATTTTTATTTTGTGCACTTAAAAATAATTGAAAATACAATATCTCAATAAGACTTGTCAAAAGACCTATTTGTGTGGTATACTATACAAAGTATCGAGCTTTTTTGCGTGTTTTTTGAGCAAAACTGCTCATTGACTATCAAAAACAACCGTAAGGATGGAATAAATATGAAAAAAACGATTGCACTTGTGCTACTTTTAGTTTTGGCAATGGGCGTGTTGGTAGCTTGTAACCAAGTTGTGCCTACCGAAAAGAAAATCAGATGGGAAAACTCCGAAAGCTGGACTTACGACATTTCCTTGGCGAATTTTTCCACATCAACCACAACAACCAACGGAACTTACTACCAAGACTTTTTGTACTCCGGCGAAACAAATCCATATACAGGCAGTGCCGACAGAGTTGTTCCTAACGCTTTGAGTGGTAAATACGTTGTTACCGTAAGCAAAGATGCTACCAACACAACGGTAGAAACAACTCAAACTATGCTCGCAACGTACGACACAGTTTCTCCCGAAACATGGCTTGAAGGTTCATTTAAAGATCTCGTAGATAGTCATACGGAAACATCTGTAACGTTGAAGTCGGAAACAATCACAAAAGTTGTATTTTCCTCCACACCATCACAAACACCAGTATCATCCTACACCAAAGTAAACGGGTTTTACATTGGTAACCAATACCAAAGCGTAACAAAGTACGAAATTTCTACCGAATACACAGTAAAGGGCAACAAAACAATTGCCAAAGTTACTAACGATGGTAAAACAACCGAACAAGAAATTTCCGGCACAAACGTTATCGACAACAACCAGGTGTTGATGTATGTTCGCAGTTTCGACAAGACAAGCAGTGGTTTTCAAGATAATCCACAAGTTATGGTGTTTGACCCATTGACAGGCAGTACAAGAAGAATGACCTTTGTGTACAACGCATCACAAAACTTTTTGCTAAACCACAAGTTTGCTGACGCAACGGAAAGCTCTCAAGTGGCAACAACAGTAAATCGTTTGGACGTTTTGATGGACGGTTTGCCATTTATGACACAGGTAAACCTTCCTAACTTGGCTGACGAAAAGTTGGACCAAATCAACACAAGCGTTGTAAGTTCTACCGTTGCAAAACACACAATTTGCCGTTTCCGTGTTGGATTTGTTAGTTACCAACTCACCGAATACCTCACTGACGAAATGGTAAAGGCTATCCAAGCAAAAGTTGAGTAGTTGTCAAAACAACTTTACAAAAACAAATAACTTTACATTAGCAAAACAAAAAGCACTCCAAATTGGAGTGCTTTTTTTGATGTTGTGTTAAACTTTGCAATGCAAATAATTAGAACCAGAGCAATGTCTTGAGTTTGTATGCAGCCCATGTGGATGGGTAGCTGTCCATCTTTTCAAAGAAGAAGCTCAAAACAAGGTATTGTGTTTCGTTAAGCTTTTTGCTGTCTGCAAGACAGAAGTAGCAGAAACCTTTTACCATTGCTTCGTAGTTATCAGCATCTTGAAGGTATTCACGAAGGTCGCGAAGAAGTTCGATATCGCCAATAACTGTATCTGTATCAAGTCTGTTGTAAAGGTTACGGCAGTCAGCAGCTGTAAGTGGTTCAACCTTGCAGTAGTTGCAGAATACTTTGTAAGCTTCGTATTCGCCCTTGGATACTTCGCCATCACCCATCATCAAGTATACGAAAATGTGTTGGAAAGAGTAGAAGATCTTGTCTTTGTACTCTTCGCCCTTGCTCTTGCAAAAGTCGATGTACATGTTTTTGTACTCAACGTAAGCGTGAGAAAGCAAGTTCTTTGTCTTCACATAGAAGTCAGATGGACTGTTGTTCTTTTTGCGATCGCGTGCAAGTTTCATCATTTCGAGCATGTCGATAGGTTTTTTGGACATAGGTAGAATCCCCCTTAAATTTTTAATACAATATGATTATAGCATAGTAAAAATGCTCCGTCAAGACAAAAAACAACAATTTTAACCCATTTATTTGTAAAAAAGGCAACAATAAATGTAGTAATCAAGCAAAAGGACAATCTATGCAAAAATATGGTTGCGTGGAGGCAAAAAGAAAAAGCGCACCTGTCTTTTTGTGACAAGCACGCTTGTTTTGTGAAATTATTTAGCTCTTAGGCAACGTTAAACTCGTTTTGAAGTGTTAGCACCATGTTTTTGTACTGCTCAATGGCATCTTCCATCTTGTTGCTGTTGATAAGCTGGATACACTTGCAAATTGTTGCATAGATACTATCGTAGTAGGATGCCTTGTTTGGAGAGGCATCAATTTTTTGTACAATTTGTGGAGCAGTTGCGTAGTATTGTTTGATAAGCGCAAGGCCCTCGGCTGTTTTTGCCATGTAACCATCACGGAAGGTACGCAATGTTTGCAGTTCCATGCAGTCATCGGCCTTACCAAGGTGTTTTACGCAAGCTGACGTCAAAAAGCATCCACCGTCTGAATCTGACGAACCGGAGTAGCCTTCGCCCTCCTCGCACCAACCAGGACAACCGTAACCATCGTTTGTGCCATCTACAAATTCTTGGTAATACTCGCAGTACCAACCAGCACCACCGGTGTAGCGTACGTTTCCACATTTACAACAAAGCCAATACGTAGACATAGTTTTTTCCTCCCAAAATTATTTTGTCATTTGTGCAAGACTTTGAGGCAGATGCTTGTCCTTCCACTCAAAAAACAAAGACCTTTTGCACCTGCTCAACACAAACGCATTTTTTTTGTAAACTAACAATATTATAACTCTTTGATTGATATTTTTCAATACAAAAGACGCTAAAAATTTATAGCGTCTTTTGTTTTTTTTACATTATTTTGCTTGTTGTTTCAACAATTCGAGAATTTCTTCCAAAAGTTGTTGTTCTGTTTTTGGAGCATTTTTAGCAGCCTCTTCGGCAGCAAGACGTTGTTGTTCGGCAACTTCTTGCAGGCGTTGTTCTTGGAGCTTTCTGATTTCTTTGTGAGATTTGCCTTGTTTGCGAAGTGCCTTGATTTCATCTTTGGTCAAAGCACCACCAAGTTTTTTTGCATTGGCAAGCTCGGAGTTGGCGTAGTTGATAGCACGAACAATGCAGAACAATACAAATGCAATCAAAAGGAAGTTGATAATTGCGCTTACAAATGCGCCCCAGTCGATATAGATGGAGTGAGCCATGTCCAATGCACCATCTTCGCCGTAAGCTGGGCTAAGCATTGTAACTGCGCCTTCAAGACCGTTGCTACCCAAAATGAGAGCCAAAAGCCAGTTGATGATGGGTTTGAGGATATTGTTGGTAAGACCGTTTACAATGGCTGTAAATGCGCCACCAACGATAACGCCGACAGACATATCCAATACGTTACCACGAGTGATAAACTTTTTGAATTCTTGGAAGAACTTTTTCATTTTGTTTTCTCCTTATGTTATTTTGTTCGACAATATTTTAACACCGAGCAAAAATCTATGCAACAAATTTGCCACTGTTTGCAAAATTTTTGCGCGCAAGGTGCAATACTTCAACTACATTAGGCGTTTTGCTGTGGTTCGACTGTTGTTTGTTGAGGTTGATCAATCTTTTTGAGCGCTTTACGGAACTGAAATACAAACAATATTGCAGTGAAGGTTACAGCAATAACGTCTGCAATAGGTTCTGCTAAGTACACACCAGTGGTTTTGTCTTGTACGATGTTTGGCAAAATGTATATCAAAGGCAAAAGCAACACAAACTTGCGCACCACTGCAACAATTACCGAAGATGGTGCGTTTCCCAACGAAACAAATGTCATTTGACAGGCAATTTGTATGCCAAAGAGAAACATTCCACCAAGGTATATACGCATTGCTTTTTCCGTAAAATCCAACAAAGATGGTTCGCTGTTGAAGATGGACGCAAATGTTCTTGGGAAAATCATTACCAACGCCCAAAGTGTTACCGAATACACCAAACAGGATGTAAGTAGCAGTTTGAAGGTCTTTTTGACACGCTCGGGTTGTTTTGCGCCGTAGTTGTAGCTGAGTATTGGTTGTGCGCCTTGAGCAACGCCTTGCAGTGGGAGCATAGCAAACTGCATAACGCTTGTCAGGGTTGTCATAGCGCCAACGGCAATATCTCCACCGTACTTTTGCAATGACGAGTTGAAACAAACGGAAATAACGCTTTCGCTCGCTTGCATAATAAAGGTTGCAAGACCAAGTGCCAAACAGGGCAAAACGTACTTTGCCGAAACAAACAAATTTTTTGATTTAAGTCGGATTTGAGCCTTTTTACTGGACAAAAATAGCACAATCCACACGCAAGATGCGCATTGAGAAATGATTGTTGCAAGAGCAGCACCCCTAACGCCCATGTTAAGTCCGTAGATAAGGATTGGGTCAAGGATGATGTTTGTAATTGCGCCAATAATTACCGACAGCATAGAAATCTTTGTAAAGCCTTGCGCTGTAATAAATGCGTTCATTCCCAGTGTTAGCTGTACAAATATCGTTCCTAATGCGTAGATGCTCATGTAGTCGGTTGCATAGCCAATGGTGTTTTCGCTTGCGCCAAATGCAAGTAGAAAATCGCGATTCCAAATGGCAAGAACCACCGTCAAGATTACGGAAATAATAATCTGCGTGGTAAAGCATCCACCTAGCGTTTTTTCGGCACTGTCGATATCCTTTTTGCCCATAAAAATGGAGGCTCTTGGCGCTCCACCAGAACTTACCAGCGCAGCAAATGCAGAAACAATCAAAATAATGGGCATGCACACACCAACGCCCGTATAGGCAAGGTCGCCGATTTCGGGTATGTGTCCGATGTAAATACGGTCTACAATGTTGTAGAGCATGTTTATCAGTTGCGCTATTACCGTTGGTAACGCCAACTTGAACAGCAGTTTGCCTACGGGGGCTTTGCCCAGCATTTCCTTGCTATTTTGCATAGTTATTTGCTTTCTCCTCTTTTCACTTGATTGTAGGCGCAACGCAATTTGATAATTGTAACGCAACAATTTTGTTGCACTCTACAAAAATATGGTCATGCGCCAACAAAATGTATTGCTCTTGTAGGGCTGGCCAAACTACTTAATGAATATATTTTACCACCTATTGGAGTCAAAATCAAGTCATTGCCGTCACTTTGCCACCACTGCAATCAAAATAACGCTTGATGCATTGCAACAAACTATTGCAACTTTTTTAGGCAGGTTGTATAATAATGACATAACAACAACATCAACCACCACTTTGCGACAACATAAAAACACAAGGTTTGCCGATTGGACTGGCACAACCATATCGAGGTGTAGCGCAGTTGATAGCGCGCATGGTTCGGGACCATGAGGTCGTGGGTTTGAATCCCACCACTTCGACCAATGATGCAACTGCGCACGTAAGCACAAACAAAAATCGTCACACACAAAGGAAAAACATGAAACACTACAACGAATACATCCAAATACTAAACGAGGAACTTGCCGTTGCAATGGGTTGCACCGAACCTATTGCCATTGCCTACTGCGCAAGTCTTGTAAGGGACAATCTTGGTTGTCTTCCAACAAGCGTAGAGGTGTTTGTAAGTGGCAACATCATCAAAAACGTAAAAAGCGTAATTGTGCCAAACACCAACAAAAGCGCCGGTATCGAGACTGCCGTTGCAATTGGTTTGCTTGCCGGAAACAGTCAAGCCAAGTTGGAAGTTATTGCCAACGTTACGGCAGATGAGGCTGATCGTTTGCCACAGTTTTTGAAAGACACCCCCATTGCCGTGCGTCCAGCTGATACAGACCACACGTTGTATATCGAAATTATTGGTAAAAGTAGTTGCGACAAGGTAAAAGTTGTCATTGCTGATGCTCACACACACGTTGTGCTTATCGAAAAAAACGGCAACACGCTGTACAAAAACCAACAAAAGGTGGAAAAATACCAATCCACCATTGACAAAAGCATTTTGAACGTTGCCGATATTGTCGACTTTGCAAACGCGCTTGACGTTGAGGACGTAAAAGGTACGCTTGGTCGCCAAATTAAATACAACATGGCAATTGCCAACGAAGGTATCACAAACAACTACGGCGCAAACATTGGCAAAACCCTGCTAAAACATGGCAATGGCGACATACTTGCCTACTGCAAAGCTCTTGCAAGCGCTGCAAGTGACGCACGCATGAACGGTTGCGAAATGCCAGTGGTTATCAACAGTGGCTCGGGTAACCAAGGCATAACATGCTCGGTACCAGTTGTTGCTTACGCGCAAAAAACTGGCAAAAGCGAAACGTTGATGTACAAGGCGCTGGCATTATCCAACCTGATTACCATCCACATCAAAAACAGCATTGGTAAGCTTTCGGCATTTTGTGGCGTTGTTATTGCTGGCGTGGGTGCTGGCGCTGGCATTTGCTACTTAGAAGGTGGCAATTTGGAAGATATTTCCCACACCATTGTAAACGCTTTGGCTATAATTTCCGGCGTGGTGTGTGACGGAGCAAAATCTAGCTGTGCTGCAAAAATTGCCAGCTCGGTAGAGGCTGGTATGCTTGGTTACTACATGCACAAGGATGGCAACCAATTTGTTGATGGCGAAGGCATTGTCAAAAAAGGTGTAGAAAACGCAATCAAAGCCATTGGTTCGCGTGCGCGCGTTGGCATGTGCGAAACGGACAAAGAAATTTTGCACATCATGATAGGTCAGTAGACAAAAAGCGTTTGGTTATTACTGACCTTTGCCATCAACTTTGGCAAAAATTACAGTAAAATTTGACGAAATTGTTTGATACGTTGTAAGTTTTTGCAGGTAATTTCCACAATTTCAAACAAACAAAACCAACCAATTGCGCAACACAAATGCAATCAACTAAACAATTGTAGAGCAAAGAGAATAAGCTCAACCATTAACCAATAAACAAAGGGCTGACCGTTTTGGTCAGCCCTAATTTGTTATTGTGCAGGTTTTTCAATGGAATACTTTTGCGAATACTCTTTGTACTTGTCGCTATAGTCAGCGTTGTTCTTTCGGATACCTTTACTTACTTCGTGAGCGTTCATTGTGTGTTCGCTAACGTCAATTATACTAATTGCAATGTTGGAGCAGTGGTCACTTACACGCTCGAAGTCGGTAATAAGGTCGGACCAAACAAAGCCTGTTTCCACGGTACAAGCGCCACTTTTGAGCCTTGTTATGTGGTTGTTACGAAGAACTGTTCTCAAATGGTCAATAACCTGTTCGAGAGGTTCAACGTTGAAAGCCGTTACTACGTCGTTGTTTACAAAGGCTTTTTCCGTCAAATCGAGAATTTCGGTGGTAGCAGAACACAAAATGGCAAGTTCTTCGCTAGCGCCAGAGGAAAACTCGATACCCTTTTCGCGAAGTTCCTCCACCGACTCCAATACGTTTACGGCATGGTCGGATATGCGTTCGAAGTCCCCAATGACCTTCAAAAGTTGCGTTACCTTTGCACTATCATCATCAGAAACTTGGTTGTGACTAAGTTGAGTGAGATAGGTGCAAAGAACGTCCTCGTAGTGGTCGATATTTTTTTCCATTTTTCTTAGCGTTACGGCCAATTCGGGAGTATAGTTAGTTATAGCTTGGATGCTCAAACGGAAAGTGGCAATTGCCTCGTTTGCCATTTTGCATGCAAGTTGACTACTCTGCTCCACAGCGATTGCTGGTGTTGCAAGCAAACGTTGGTCCAGCTCGACAACCTTTTCTTGCGACTGTCCTTCGGGAACGAGCAGGTAAGCAAGTTTTCCAAGAGGGAGGATGCTGGGAATAGTACTGCCGTACAAAGAACGTTAAACACCGTGTGACATACGGCAATGCCAAGGTAATTTGCAGATTCGTTGAGGATTGCTGGCTTAAATATTGCAGAGACAATGCAAAATACCGTAAGCCAAATTATCGCGCCCACTACGTTAAACAACAAGTGCACGACCGAAGCTCTCTTGGCATTTTTGTTTGCGCCAAAGGAGGACAACATTGCAGTTACGCAAGTACCAATGTTTTGTCCCATAATGATGGGGATTGCTGCCGAGTAGGAAACTGCCCCGGTAACACTTAGCGCTTGCAAAATACCCACTGATGCAGAGGACGACTGGATGAGAGCCGTCAAAACTGCGCCTACGAGCATACCCAAAATTGGGTTTTTGAAGGCTAAAAACAAGTTTTGGAACTCGGGAATATCTTTGAGGCCCGATACAGCGCTACTCATGGCATCCATACCAAACATCAGCGTTGCAAAGCCCAACAAAATTGTACCAACGTCCTTGTTTTTTGACGACTTTGACGACATTGTCAGTATAACTCCAACAAGCGCCAATATTGGTGTAAAGGACATAGGTTTTAGCAGTTGAATTACCAGGCTTTCGCTGGAAATACCACTAAGGCTCAAAATCCAAGAGGTAATGGTTGTGCCAATGTTTGCGCCCATAATAACGCCAATGGATTGCTTCAACGTCATTACCTTGGAGTTTACAAAACCGACCACCATTACTGTTGTTGCAGATGAGCTTTGTATTACAGCAGTTACGCCCATACCTGTCAAAAAGCCCTTAAATTTGTTGTTGGTGAGCTTTCCTAAAAGGGCTTTTAGGCTGTTGCCTGCGCGTCGTTCAAGACCGTCGCCCATGGTGTTCATGCCAAACAAAAACAGGCACAAGCCACCAATTAGGTAAAGTACATCAAAAATGTCAAACATAAAGTTTCCTCCAATTTGTGGACATATTTGTAAAAGGATATTTGACTAATCTACACTGATTATAACAGTTTTTTGACATGCAGTCAACAAATTGCGCAAAACCTTTGATTGGAGCAAAACCAACGGTTGCGCACAAAAAATGCACCCCCAAAGGTATCTACCCTTGAAGGTGCATTTAATTTTATAAATTTTTACAAACTGTTATTTGTTCCACTTTGCAATGATGCTATCTACATCTGTAATTTCTGCCTTGCAAGCATCAACAAGAAATTGGATGCTGTAATCGTACTCTTCTTGAGAAAATGCGTTTGTTGCATCCTTTGGCATCACAATGTTGTAACCATGGCAAAAGCCGTCCACAGTTGTTTGACGAACGCACAAGTGAATCCACAAACCGGTGATAATAAGTGTGTCTACACCAAGTTCGCGTAGCACCATATCCAAGTTGGTTTGGAAAAATCCACTGTAACGGCGTTTTGGTACAACGTAGTCTCCTTCGCAAACGTTAAGTTCGGGGATAACTTCGGCACCCTTTGTGCCAGCAACGGCATGTTCGCCCCAAAGTTTGAACTCGGCATCAACCCCCTTTACGTGGGAGTCGTTGCAGAAAATTACAGGAACACCAGCTTTGCGCGCTGCGTCCAAAAGTTTTGCGTTTGGCTCGATAGTAGCAAGAGCGCGTTCGGAAGAAATTGCGCCAGTAACAAATTCGTTTAGCATGTCAACAACAAGAATAGCTTCTTTCATACAAAAGCCCTCCTAAAATAGTTTTGTTGAGTAAATTATAGCACCATGCCACTTCGTTGGCAATAATATGATGCAAATTTTTTGCTTTAGTGGGTAATTTTAGTAAGAAAGTAGGTTAAAATTTGCCAACAAATTTTCTTTCAAATGGGCAAAAACTTGTTGACAATTGATTGTAAGTTGTGTATAATAGTTTAGCAATTTAGATATGCGCTGTTAGCCCAGCTGGATAGAGCGTTGGTCTACGGAACCAAAGGTCAGGAGTTCGAACCTCTTACGGCGCGCCAAAGGATACCAAGTCAATAGGCTTGGTATTTTTTTATTACATAACAAAACGCACCCATTGCTTAGTGGGTGCGTTTTTTGTAAATGTCTTATTTATATTGTTTCGTACTGTTTAGTTGTGGCTATGTTTTTAGCTAATGGTAAAGGTAATAGACTCGCCACCAGTAACCTTGATGTAGTAGGTTTGACCGTTTTGTCCACGGAAGGTTACACTGTTTGTACCCTGCGCGCCACCACGAGTTGCCACTTCGGTGCCAGCAGAATTGTAAACGGTAAGTTGTGCTGAGGTGTTTTGCGAGCTTACAGTTACGTTTGCGTTGGCACTTACCGTTAGTTTGTAGTAGGTTGCATCTGTAGCAGTATCGTTGTAGCAGGTTACTTCCTGTCCAACGTAGGAGTAAACGGCGTTTTCGGTAGAAGTACCAAGTTTGCCTTCCTCCCAAGTGGTTGGGTCAAAGGATGGGTATTTCACCAACCACGAACCAGTAATTGGGTTGTCGTAGTAGGCCGAATCGGCATAGCCTGTTTTTGTTTCGGTAGCCTCCCACTCGCCTTCGGCATTTTGCTCCAGCTTTGTGCGATAAATTGGGTAAATATCCTCGCCAATTGGGAAGTTAGGATTGTTGCTTTCGCCAAGATCCACACTGGTGGTAAACAGGTAGTGAACGTTTGGTTGGTCTTCGGGGAACCAAATGACAAATTCCAAACCTGTAGTTTCGGTATCAAAGTACTTGGCAATGTCGCTACTCTCCCAGAAGTCCATGCTACCAAGGGTATCGGAAGTAAACCATGCATTGCCATCCGTTCTATTCTTAATTTCTGTGTTAATGTAGGAGTTGGGGTTGTTGAGACCAATTTCCGTAACGTTGCCATTGGCCTCAGTATAGGTGCCACTCAAAATTGTTTCAATAAGTTTTTCGTGGTCTTCGCCCATGATGTCGTTAGGTAGTTCGTCCATACCTTCCCAAGGCATAACTTTTACTTCAATGGGTATCTCTATGCTCTCCGAGACAACTAACGAATAGTGCCAAGCAGCCTTTAAGTTTACTGTGCAAAAGCAAAGCAACGCCATGAGCGCAACCAAACAAATTGCACAAACACATTTGATACGTTTCATGTTGTTACCTCCTTTGCAGAATTTTGTAATAGATGTAAATAAAGATTGATAAATCGTGAGTTTGTGTACGTCTACACCGTAACGCAAACTACGCTACTTGGTGCATAAAATTACAATTTAGCCAACGCTAAAACTTTTCGTTGATAATTTGTAGTACGTAGTTAAGTCGTCTGTCGCTTGTTACCTTGCACATTGCAGGGTAGTCGGCATAGGCTTTCACGTGAGAAACGTCCTTGATGCCATACTTTGGTGCAGTGTACAAGCTTGGGTCAACGGCAAGGTAAACACATACCGATTTGCCTTTGACGGTAATTTTCAAAAGAGGTTTGTGGCCATCTTTGAAAGTGATACAATTTTTACTTTGCCAACGAGTAACGCCCTCTTTTTGCTCCATTGCCTTTACAATTTGCTTAAAGCGAGCCTTTCTTTCCTTGGGCAAGCGATACAACTTTTGGTTGAGAGTCAGCTTTTTGCGTAGTTTGTAGAAGTCAAATCCTTCGGCTGGCAAATCTATTTTGATTTTGTCGCCATACTTGGCAAACAACTTCAAAATGTTTTTGAGTTTGCGTTCGCTTGTTACCTTGCACTCGCTTGTAAGTTTGCCGTGCGCCTTGACGTGAGAGACGTCCTCAAAACCAAATTGTCTACCTTGGTAGTTGGATGCATCAAGAGGCAAGTACACGTAAAGGGATTTGCCACGTACAACAATTTTTGCCACTGGCTTGTTGCCTTGACGGTACAATTCGTGGTACTTTGCGCGACTTTGTCTGATGGATGGAATTTGCATCAATACGTAAACAAGTCGGTTGTACCAACCCTTTCTTTCCTCCGAAAGTAGTTCAATGCGTTGGTCAAAGGTTTTGCGTTCGCCAAAGTTACTCCAAATGCTACCTTCTTGTTGTGGCTCGGTCAATGCAACTTCCGTAGTTGCAACAGTATCCACAACGTCGTCATCGTCATCATCAACAAAGTCAATGTTGATATTATCGCCATACTTGGCAAGTAGTTTAAGCAGGTTTTTGAGCCTTCTGCGAGAGGTTACCTTGCACTCGCTGGGGAGTTTTGCATAAGCCTTGATGTGGGAAACGTCTTCAAAGCCATACTGAATACCTTGGTAGTCGGATGCATTTACTGGCAAATACACGTACAACGATTTGCCACGTAGTACAATTTTTGCAACGGGCTTGTTGCCTTGACGGTACAGTTCGTGGTACTTTGCGCGACTTTGCCTGATGGACGGTATTTGCATCAGTACGTAAACAAGATGGTCGTACCAACCTCTCTTTTCCTCGGAAAGTAGTTCCAGTCTTTCGGCAAAGGTTTTGCGTTCGCCAAAGTTACCAAAAATGTTTGTTTGTTGGTCGTCCTGTTCGTCTTGTTGGTCTATTTCTACAATTTGCTCATCGTCAGCGTCACTTTCGGCAACTGTTGCGACAACAACGGGCACTGTTTCTACTGGTTGCTCAGCAACTGCTTGGGTATTGCCCAAAAGCCCCATGATTGCAAGGCGTGCCTCAATTGCTTGTTGCAGTTTTCTTTCCACAATGGGCAAAGCAACAACAGCAAAGATAACAAGCAAAAAGCAAAGCCAGCCAGCTGGCGATTGCATAAACATTACAAATGCACCAACAAAGGGTATAGACTCTCCACGGTAGATACTGCACATTTGACTGTATCTAACAGGAAACTCGTCCGAGCGATTGTTGGCATCACCACGCAAAACAAACCAGCGTTCGTTGGGGTGCTGTGCATTTGGTTCTTCAATGGCAATAATACGGTGAATGATGTAGTAGTCTTGCGTTTTATATACAACAATATCGTACAACTGCAAATCTTCCTCTGCTGGGAGTTTGTGCAATACTACTAAATCGAAGGTTTCAATTTGGTTGTGGAGATTGTGCCCCTCAAGATATGTGTTATCTTTGTGCTTTATTGCCATGGAACCTGTCTCTACAACCTTGACCGTAGGAATGTCCCCAACCTTTGCATTTTCAGTAAAACGTGCGTACAACGAAAAAACAAGCAAGCATGCCAAAAGAACGCACATCAAAATGAGAATTGCGTTGTTGCATGTATCAAGGAACTTATCTTTCTTTTTGTTTTGTTCAGCAAGATACTCTTGTTTGATTTTTTCATCGTCCAGCCCTGCACCGATTATTCTAAGCGCATTTTTTACCAGCATCGTTATCAGCCACGTGAACAGTGCTGTTAGTGCTGTAAATACAATTATGCACAGGACTAAGTTGTACGTTTCTAATGTTTGCATAACGAAAATAACGGCGCACCACTACGATACGCCGTCCTTTTGTAATTTGTTTTAAGCTGCTGGTGCTTCTGTAATTGTGATTATTATAACGTAGGTCTTCATTGCTGATTCATAGGCAAGGTTCTTAGCGTATGTATCAAGAATAATTTCTCTACCTTCGTTGAACAAAAGGCAATTAGCGATTTGTGCAGCTGTGATTTCTACAGCTTGATCCTTTACATAGTTGCCATTGTTGAGATCAAATGTGTTTTCGGCCTTAGCAGAGAAAACTGCGACGCTATCGGATTCGCTGATTTTGTACTTTGTTGGTGGTGTAATTTGTTGAGTATTTTGGTCCATCAAGCCCGTAACAGTTACTGTTGCTTGCAACTTGAGACCATTTTCTCTTACGTCTGGCTCTGCAGTTGCGGAT
>JAFTNE010000187.1 GCA_017452035.1 Clostridia bacterium | reverse complement strand
AGTGCGTTATTTGCAGAGAAAACGAAGGTGTGTCAAGACTTTCCAAATGCACGTTGCGCACAGTATCTTTGACACTTGGTGGCAAGCCATGGTTTTGGCAATTTTCTCCATTTGGCTACTTCAACCAACATGGTATTGCCGTAAACACGTTGCATACCCCTATGAAGGTGGACAAGCAAACATTTGTAAATTTGTTGGACTTTGTTGACCAATTCCCCAACTACTTTATTGGTAGCAACGCAGCTTTGAAGCGTATTGGTGGTAGCGTACTTGCTCACGACCACTACCAAGGTGGTGGAGAGTCTTTGCCTATGCACAGAGCAGGTTTCAGACAAATGTTTACCTTGCCAGGTTACCAAGATATGCAAATTGGCATAGTAGACTGGCACAACACAGCAGTGCGCATTTGTGGGAAAGACCGAGCAAAGCTTGTAGAACTTGGCTCTTTGATTAACGACACTTGGTGCAACTACACCAACGAAAGTTTGGGACTTATTCCTTTTTCCAATGGCGAGCAACATCACGCCACAAGTCCAACGGTTGTCAAGGTGGGCAACGAGTATCAACTTACCATCATTTTGCGTAGCAACATCACAACGGAGCAGTTCCCCGATGGTATGTTCCACGCTCATCCCGAGTTCCACATCATCAAAAAGGAATCCATCGGCCTCATTGAGGCGCAAGGCTTGTTTATCTTACCTGGACGTTTGCAAAATCAACTTGCCCAAGTGGAAAGATGTATTGCCAATGGCCTTTTGACGGAGGATCTAAAGGACTTCCAAATGGTATATAACGAAACGGTTGCCATTGTCAACAAGGGCGTAGGCAACATCCACAAAGCAATGGAAATGGAACTTGGCTCCATTTGTGAAAGAATACTCAAAAACACAGCAGTATTCAAAGATGACTCTCAAACAATTGCCTTTATGCAAGGCATGGGTTTCCAACTTAAATAAGGGGGTAATACACAATGAAAATTCTTGTAACGGGTGGCGCAGGCTACATTGGTACACACACAGCAGTAGAACTTTTGGACAAGGGCTACGAAGTTGTAATTATTGATAACCTTTCAAACTCGTCCAAAGTTGCAGTAGAGCGCGTTGAGCAAATCACCGGCAAAACTGTTGCCTTCTACGAGGGGGACGTACGTGACCGTGAGCTTGTCAAGCGTATCTTTGACGAACATCACATTGACTGGGTAATTCACTTTGCAGGACTAAAAGCAGTAGGGGAAAGTTGCAGTAAACCTCTTGAGTACTACGATAACAACCTATACGGAACACTTGTGCTTTTGGAAACAATGCGCGAACACAATTGCAAAAAGCTTGTATTTAGCTCCTCAGCAACGGTATATGGCGACCCAGAAGTATTGCCTTTGACGGAAGAGTGCAAAACTGGTGGCACAACCAACCCATACGGCACAAGCAAGTATTTCCAAGAGATAATTTTGACCGACCTTCACAAATCGGATAACGAGTGGACGGTGGTACTGCTTAGATACTTCAACCCAGTAGGCGCACACGAAAGTGGACTTATTGGCGAAGACCCACAAGGCATACCCAACAACCTTACACCTTTCATTGCAAAGGTAGCCATTGGCGAACTTGCAGAAATTGGCGTATTTGGTAACGACTACGATACACCCGATGGCACAGGCGTGCGCGATTACATCCACGTTGTAGACCTTGCAAAGGGACACGTTGCAGCAATTGACGGCATCAAGGAAAGTGGTAGATACGTATATAACCTTGGTACAGGCAATGGCTACTCGGTATTGCAAGTTATTGATGCATTTGGCAAGGCTTGCAACAAAAAGCTACCATTTGCCATCAAGCCACGTCGCCCAGGAGACATTGCAACGTGCTATGCAGATGCATCCAAAGCAAAACGTGAACTTGGTTGGGAGGCTACCCACAACATTGACGATATGTGCGCATCCCTTTGGAAGTGGCAATCTCAAAACCCCAAAGGTT
>JAFTNE010000186.1 GCA_017452035.1 Clostridia bacterium | reverse complement strand
TTGCGCCGGTATCTTGACGAGCAGTTTTTGACGGAAATACCATCAATCAACCATATTCTAGTGCAATTTAGGGCCATTTTGCCCAATCATTCGCTAAAAGACTGCCGAAGGACCTTCAACAGTCGTTGCAAAGAACGTGGTGTAAACGAGGACGTTCGCAAGCTGTTTATGGGGCATTCATTAGGTGTAAAAATTGCACTTGCGTACACCGAATTTACAGACGAGTTTTTGCTTGCTGAAGCTCAAAAATTGAACGACTAAAAACAGCCCCAAAAACAGCCCCAAAATGCAAAATAAAAGGACATTTTGCCATTTGAAATGGTTAAAATGTCCTAAAAATTGCAACAAAAAAGGTCAATCACCATACAAAAATGGTTAATTGACCCTTGTTTGGTCTGAGTGACAGGACTTGAACCTGCGACACCTAGACCCCCAGTCTAGTGCGCTACCAAACTGCGCTACACCCAGATGCTTGATTATAATACTACAAATTGCAAAAAATTGCAACTGCTTTGTGGTAAATAGTGGTAACAATTTTGTCAAACGTGCACAAGACGCAAATTGTAAAAAACACCAAAATTGTATATTGGTTGGCTACTGATGCTTATTTTGACACTCGTTCTAAGCCACAAAAACAGCAATCACACGTTTGCGTGACGAAAAATTCAAATATCAAATATTGTTTCCATTAGGTTTATTAAAACAAAAAGACGAAGTGTGTTTTCACTTCGCCTTTATATTTATTTACTTACTTTTAGCAAACTTTCGTAACGGTCGTCACCATCGGGGAACACGGTCACAATGTTTTTACCCTTATTTTCTGGCAGTTGTGCAAGGCGTTCGCAAACAACAATGTTTGCAGCAGAGCTAATTCCACAGCAGTAGCCAAGCTTTTTATTCAGTTCCAAAAACTTGTCCATTGCCTCGTCATCCGTTACAAGTTGAACTTCGTCTACCAACTTTTTGTTGTACAGTTTGGGTACAAATCCTGCACCAATGCCTTGAATTTTGTGCGCGCCCTTTTCGCCACGGGATATCGCAGGGCTACTTGCTGGTTCAACG
Source organism: Clostridia bacterium (assembly GCA_017452035.1). Lineage (GTDB taxonomy): Bacteria > Bacillota > Clostridia > Christensenellales > CAG-314 > Fimimonas. The sequence continues at coordinate 1,717 of JAFTNE010000186.1, read as the reverse complement.
CCAACAATCTTGCACTCGGGGTGCACTTCCTTCAAGCGCTTGGCAACACCAATCAGCGTGCCACCAGTGCCAACACCTGCAACGAAGATGTCCACACGCTCAATTTGTCCAACAATTTCTTTGCCAGTGGAAAGGTAGTGCGATGCAACGTTTGCCTTGTTTTCAAACTGTTTTAGCCACACGTGGTTGGCGTTTTGACTGAGTTGCTCGGCCATATCCACAGCACCTTTCATGCCAAGTGCGCCTTCGGTAAGTACCAGTTGTGCGCCCAAGCCTTGCAAAAGTTGTTTGCGCTCGATGGACATGTTGTCCGGCATGGTTAGCAAAACCTTGTAACCCAGTTGTCTGCCGATGTATGCGAGCGAAATGCCCATATTTCCACTTGTTGCCTCAACAATCGTGCAACCGGGAGTGAGCAAACCCTCCTTTTGCGCTTGCAAAATCATGGCAAGGGCAGGACGGTCTTTGATAGAGCCTGTCACATTCATGTTTTCTTGCTTAAAAAAGATGTCGGCATCAAAGTCCTCTTCGTATGGTAGCAGTGGAGTGTTTCCAATGCCCAGTGGAGTTGCATTTTTGTAAAATTGCATAGTTACGTTTCCTTTTGGTTGATACCAACATTATACCACACAAAGCACGGAATGTATATACAAAATTTGCAGTTGTCAAAAATACTTGAAGAAGGTTGTGAAATTCGGTATAATTGTTTGGTCAAATACACTTGTGTTTTACACAAACAGCAGGTAGATTTTGTCCACCGCTAGTGGGTTTTCCCCAACTCAACCAACGGTATGTAGACATTTTCCCCAAACAAAGCTATACTGTAGTAGCAAAGGAGGCAAGCCATGGACCAAGTAAAAATTGGCAAATTTATTGCCGAGCGCCGTCGCCAAGCAAATCTCACGCAAATGCAACTGGCCGAAAAACTCAACATCACCGACCGAGCAGTTTCCAAGTGGGAAACAGGCAGGTCTTTGCCCGACTCGGCAATTATGCTGGAGTTGTGTGATGTTCTAAAAATTACAGTAAATGATTTATTATGTGGGGAGGTAGTTACAATGGATAACTATACAAAAGAATTAGAAAATAACCTGCTCGAGGTTGTCAAACAAAAAGAGCAAGCGGACAAGCGATTGCTAAAAATGGAACTTGTCACAGGCATATTGTGCCTTTTGCCATTGCTGTTTTGTGCAATTGTGTTGCCTCATTTTATTGTAAGTGGTGCAATAAAAGAGTGGCTTGGCGCGCTAATTATAGGTTTGAGCTTACTACCGCTTTTGATTGCAATACCATTTATGATAAAAATTGAGCAAACTGCCGGCTACTACGAGTGTCAACATTGCGGACACAAGCACATACCAAAGTACAAAGCAGTTTTCTTTGCATTGCACGTACACACAACAAGATATCTCAAATGCCCCAAATGTGGCAAAAAATCTTTGCAAAGAAAGACCATCAGCAAAGATTAACGATACTAAACAAAAAGCACCCTCAAAGCATGCGATATGCAAGGTGAGTTTTTTAGGCGCACAAAGCAACTAAACATCAAATAATGCAACACAAAATGCACCCACAATTGTGGGTGCATTTGTTTTTACGATTTTTACAAAATGATGTTTACAAGTCGGCCGGGGATAACGATAACCTTCTTTGGTGTTGCGCCAGCAAGAAGTTCGGCAACTTTCTTGTCAGCCAAAACAATTTCTTGAATTTGCGC
>JAFTNE010000185.1 GCA_017452035.1 Clostridia bacterium | reverse complement strand
TGCCTTGTTCGTTCTTGAAACGAGTGCAAATGTTCAACAAGTCCAACCCATCAGCTGTGTAATGCTCAATGAGCAACTCGGAATTTTCTTCAACGTGCAAAAAATACTTTATGCGATCGTTGTTGTTAACCCATTTGTCTACAACACGAACGTATTGCTTTACGTGGTCAATCATATCAGCAGCTATTTCTGCGCTGGTTATGATGTTTTGAGTGAGATTTTCAAAGTAAGCATAGGTGTTGTTGTACTCTACAAATTCGCTCCAATAAAAGAACTCGTCATCCTTTTCCAACTTGCCGTTGAAATTTTCATCACTAACGGTAACTTTGGAAGATTTTGCAGTGGAAAGTGTTGGTGCGCCTCTTTTTGCGCGCAACGTATCCATGCTGGCTTTTGCTTTTTGCGCAAGATTGTTCATCACTTCTGCGCCTTGGGCGAAGATGTTGCCATCTGTTTTAAGTAGACTTTCATCAAGACGTTCGTTGGCAAGAATAAGCTTTGCAGCTTCAGTGCCACTCATCCCTTTGGGGAGCGTGTTCGTGTTGCAACCAACAAATATCGACACAAGCAATGTTAGTAACAGAAGTAAAGATATGATTTTTTTCATAAGATCCTCCTCTTAATAGCAAATGCTATTAGTGATAATTTTTCCTAATTATATCAAATGAAAGAACTGTTGTAAATAGATTTTTATAAAAAATATATCTTCTTATATAAAATTTTGTACAGAAATAGTCAATTTGTGTACAAAAAAAAGAACCTTGGGGTTGTCAAGGTTCTTTTTGTTTTGTTTACTATTCAGCAGGCGTGTCATTTGGAGTTTCAGTTGGAACTTCCGTTGGTTGTTCAGCAGGAACTTCGGCAACTGGCTCTTGGCTTGCTGGGAGCTTGCCTGTGCGAACAAACTCGCAAACTTCTTCGGCTGTTGCGCCCTTCATCAAAAGGTCAACTTCTTCGGTGTGGATGGTTTCAAGCTCGAACAAAACGCGCGCCATGTTGTGCAAGATGTCAATTTTTTCCGTCAAAATTTGTGTTGCGCGTTGGTGGCACTCGTCAACAATTTTGCGAACTTCCTCATCGATGATGTTTGCAACTTCTTGAGAGTAACCCTTTTCTGTTGTGTAGCCACGACCAAGGAAAACTTCGCCCTCGCTACCGTAGAACAAAGGTCCAATCTTGTCGCTCATACCCCATTCGGTAACCATCTTGTGAGCGCGCTCTGTCAAAGATTTGATATCTCCACTTGCGCCACTGCTGATGTTTTTGATTACCAATTCTTCGGCAACACGTCCACCAAGCGTCATAACAATTTCGTCAAGCAATTGTTGCTTTGTAACGTGGTTGTTGTCGTTTTCTGGGCGAGTCATTGTGTAGCCTGCCGCCATACCACGTGGGATGATTGTAACTTCGTGAACAGGGTCGCAGTATTTCAAGCTGGATGCTAAGATTGCGTGACCTGCCTCGTGATAAGCTGTGATACGTTTGTCTGGTTCGGTTACCAAACGAGATTTCTTTTGTGGTCCCATGATAACCTTGTTGATACCTTCGTTAACGTCTTCCATTGTGATAACCTTACGGTTTGCGCGTACTGCCAAGATTGCAGCCTCGTTCAAGAGGTTTTCGAGATCAGCACCGGTAAAGCCGGCTGTGATACGAGCAACTGTACGAAGGTTTACGTCTGGGCCAAGAGGTTTTTTGCGAGCGTGAACTTTCAAGATTGCCTCACGGCCTCTTACGTCTGGACGATGAACGTAAATTTGTCTGTCGAAACGGCCTGGACGCAACAATGCTGGGTCCAAAATGTCTGCACGGTTTGTTGCAGCCATAATAATGATGTTTGTACTTGTGTCAAAACCATCCATTTCTACCAAAAGTTGGTTCAATGTTTGTTCTCTTTCGTCATGACCACCACCAAGGCCTGCGCCACGTTGGCGACCTACGGCATCAATTTCGTCAATAAAGATGATACAAGGCATGTTTGTTTTTGCTTGTTCAAACAAGTCTCTTACACGGCTTGCGCCTACGCCAACAAACATTTCTACAAAGTCAGAACCACTCATTGAGAAGAAAGGTACACCAGCCTCGCCAGCAACAGCTTTTGCAAACAAAGTTTTACCTGTTCCTGGAGGGCCTACAAGCAGTACGCCTTTTGGGATGCGTGCGCCCATATCGTGGAAACGTTTGGGATCTTTCAAGAAGTCAATAATTTCTTGAAGTTCCTCTTTTTCTTCTTCTGCGCCAGCAACGTCAGTAAAGCGAACTTTCATGTTTGTAATGGCTTTTGCGCGAGAACGGCCAAAATCCATATTTTGGTTGTTTTGACGAGCAATAGAGCGGAAAAGGAAAATTCCCATACCAACGATAAACGCAATGTACAAAATTGGGAAGATGTAGTCTGTCCAACTGCCTTGGTTAGGGTCGGCAGCTACGTACTTTGTTCTGCTTGCATCCAAAGTACCATTTTCAAACGCTTGCAAAATAAAGGCGTTTAGGCTTGCTCTGTCTGCAGTAACAAAGGTGTAGTAGTTTTTAAGTCCGTCAACACAGGTTACTTTGTAGCCATCCAATTGGATTTGTGCAAAAACGCCGATGTTTTCACGGAAGTATGCCTCGGTAATTTCTTCTGCTGTGTTACCAAGCATCGTCCACACCAATGCGCCAACAGCAATGATGGCAACAATAGCAATGATGGTAGGTAACAATCTGTTTCTTTTTTGTTCCAAAATAATCTCCTTTCAAACGCTTGTGCGTTTTGTTGTCTGATGTGTGTTGCAAAGGCAAACTTTGTTATTAGCAAATGTTGTATACCTTCGTTAGATAAACAGCTTGCGCAAACCAATTTGGCTGGATGCGTAGCCATATATCAATGTGCAAGGTGTTACAAATATTGCACTGTTTACCAATTACACTGCATTATACCACAATGACAAATCTTAGTCAATTACAAATGTTTGTATTTTGCGTAATGTTGAGGGATAACTGTTATATTTTTTGCAACAATCAGCACGAAAAGTGATGTTTAGCGTACCAAATATTGCACGTTTGTACCAAGTTATTGTTTTGTGGCTATTTATAGTATATTTAATTTGGCTTGAAATTTCCTTAAAAAACTAAACAATCTTTTGCTAATTGCTAATGGACGCGTTCTCGCCGCGACTACACTTGGTTGCCATTACAATTACCGTTGCAATAAACTGGCTTAGGTTTTCCACCAGGATATTTTTCTCCACACTGTTATCGTAAAAATCTATCATATTTTTATTGCCAACAATGCCAACAATACTGATGTCGCCCACCCTATCCAATTGCTTGTTTGTGGCTGCGCCAGGTGCAATGTCGCCTTTGGTTAGTTGAACCTTGCCAACTTGCCACTGCTCGCCAACTGCGGCATCCACAACCAACAGTGGCGCGTCTGGGTGCAGACGTTTTATTACATCAAGCGCAGTTTTTAGGTTTTTGGCATCAATGTTTGCGCCCTGCATGCCGTACACAAATAAAGGCGTAGCAAGGTTTTCGTTAAGTAGACTGCCAACGCGTGGACCAAGACTGTCGGACGTGACGTTCTCCGTGCCGATACACACCACCACAATATTTTCT
>JAFTNE010000184.1 GCA_017452035.1 Clostridia bacterium | reverse complement strand
TTCAAATCGCTTTGCGTTCCAGGAACCATACAATCGGTATAAGCCCATATAGAAATCCACTCGGACTTATCTACTGTATTTGGATCCCCCCAAACTTCCGCTGTATAAAGTTTTCCCTTTCCATCCACTAAATCGGTATAAAATATCAAATGATTATCGTCTATAAATGTAGCATTGATGCAGTTTTTATTCCAACCACCACTAGTTGTGTTATACAATCCAAGATTTCTCTCATACCATTGGTTATTGACAATATCTAACAAACGAAAACGTGTTGAACCATGCTGACCGGCTTCTAGACAATAAAAATAGGCATATCCTCGTTCTATTCGAGATAGACACCATGGCTCATAATCATAATCGATTCCTTTGAAAGAAAACTCGTAATTCTCATTGATATCAAAATCAACTTGATTTCCATTGCAGTCCAACTTTTTTAAAGTCATACTTGAAAATACAAGGAAGATTATCTCATTGTTTGGAGATAAAAAATAATTCTTTTTGGAATCGTAAATCAAGTAATATGTTTTTGTGGTATCGTCAAAAGAAACAATTCTATCATTAAAAACATAGTTGTTTCCGTGCTTATCTTTCATATAATCTTTTACTTCTATAGTCGCGTTCGTAAACAACGGGAAGAAATTCAGATTATCGGTGACTATATTGTAATCATATACGAGGTTGTTTATAAGCAAAAGATTGTTATGAATCTTTTGGATTGTAACATCTTTGATGGGATATACATAACCTGTGTCATTATCGATAACGAAGCTCTGTCTTGAATTATTTGAACAGTAATTTTCCTTATCGTATGATATGTATCCGTTTACATCTTTTTCTATATTATCGCTATTTGAAGGTCTTTGCGATGTGTCAATTGGAACAAAACTAACAAATGTGTAGCCGTTCATTACGCAAAGTTTGTCGATTTCGCCATTAATTTCCTCTTGTGTGATGGTGGTTTCGATACCAACGCCTTTGTATTTGACGGTGTATTCAACGCCATCCGTCAAGCCTTCAAAAACAACGTGAACCTTTTTGTTAGGTTTGTCCGTTTCGCCATTGTCTGCCACTTGTGTTTGCAAAAGAGTTTCCCCTTGGTAAAGTGAGTAGGTAAAACCATGTGTGGCATTGATGGAAACTTTGCCATGTTTTGCAGTTACAAGTTTTGTGCCAGTTATTTCCGTTGTGGCGTTTTCTGTAACAATTTTTGTAAATGTAACCTTTGTAAGGCCATTTTCATCTACCTCGGGCGTGTTGGCATCGTAGTTAGTGGTGGACATAACAATATAGTTTTTGTCTTGCGAGTTTTTGCCAGCTGTGGATGTATCGTCACGCAAAACTTTGCCACCCATTTTGTGTGCATCGATAGGCATCATGGATGCACGCGCTCTTGCCTTGGGATTTGTGCCAGTGTTTGTTGCGTTGGAAATACCCAGTGCAGTGGCATTGCCAATGTTTGCCACGTAGCCGGCCAAATCTACGCTAAAAGGCTCAACCTTTTCGCCGTCATCGTCTGGTGGAGTAGTTCCAGTATTGTCATCATCAGGATTTTCCGGTTGTTCGCATGCAACAAAAACCATGCACATGGAAAAGACCAACGCCAAAACTAAAAACAAAGCTAAAAATCTTTTCATTGTTTTTCCTCCTAAATTAAAAAAGTGCGCAGTCGAAACCACGCACAAAAAACGCAGTTTCGCTTATTGTTGCTACACAATTTCATATCGAGACGGACATGACAAAGCAAGACCTACGTTTTTATCTAACTTAGGCCGTCTCGAAATATTAAAAATTGTGTAGCACGTTTATTGTAGCACAGTTTCAAAGAGAAATCAATACAAAAATAATATAATAATTTAAAAACGCAGAATTGGCACAATTTCTTGTATCCTATTCTGCGTTCTTTTTTGGTGTGATGTTGGGACTTGTAAGGAACGCAGTGACGGAATAGCGAAACGAAGTGTAGCGTCACGGGTTGTTAATGGTCACTTTGTCAAGAGCTCAGGCTGGCACACCCAACAGGAGAAAAACAAAAAGCAGTCCACGATTGTGTGAACTGCTTTGTTTTGCGACCAAAACGGTGTCGCCAGCCATTGGTGCGGATGAAGGGACTTGTAAGGAACGAAGTGACGGAATAGAGATTTGCTTGCAAATCTCGTCACGTTGGCTCAATCCCCAATTCCTCAAGCTACAAGCAACGAGCCAACGGAAGAAAACAACAAAAGGACCACTTTTTTAGTGATCCTTTTTTGTTTTCGACTTCAAAGCGAAGTTGCGCCAAATTGGTGCGGATGAAGGGACTTGAACCCCCACGGTCGCCCACATGAACCTGAATCATGCGCGTCTGCCTATTCCGCCACATCCGCATATGTCAATTTGCTTAATTATTATACATCAACTGACTTTGTTTTGCAACTGTTTTGGCAAAGGTGTTTTTGTCACAAAAAGGTATTTTTGCAAACAAAATCTTGCCTTTGCTATTGAATTGGCATCCTGTTTGTGGTATAATATTTTTTACAATTTTAATATACGTGCAGTTTTGTCTGTTACTATTGCCACAACACAAACATATACAAGGAGATTTTTACACATGGCACGTTTTGTAACGCTTGATGCAAGCAAACTATCCCCTCTACGTGATATTGACGAACGTTTGGTATCCTACAACGTAGAAATGACGGAAGTTACCGGTGGTACATTCTGGAAGGCTTATACCGAGGCGCAAGTTGATGGTCTCGAGGAGTTCCCAGTTATCAAGGATTGGTCCAATATGGGCAATCTTCAACAATGGTACGACACAATTGATACAACAAATCCACGCCTTATCAAGTTGGCAAAAGCACTTGGCACAGCTTGGGTACGCGTATATGGTACA
>JAFTNE010000183.1 GCA_017452035.1 Clostridia bacterium | reverse complement strand
TAATGAGTGCAAACTTGACTTTCCCTCTGATCAAAAATATTGTAATACGCACACGCCCATTCCACAGTCATCATGACATATTTAACCTAAAAGATGTAAAAGGTTACTCCTTCCAATCGGGACACTCCACAGGAAGTGCCTCAACGTTTGTTGGCACAGCACTGTTGATGCAAGACAATAAACGCCAGTGGGTTCGCAACACTTTGACAGCTTGCGCAATTGCAATTCCTTTGCTTGTAGCTCTTACTCGTATGTACCTTGGCGCACACTACCTAACAGACGTGCTCTGTGGCTTGGCATTGGGTACTGGCATGGTATTTTTGATCAACTGGCTACTCAAAATTGTTCCTAACAAGTTTTACATCATGGGTGCAATTCTTGTGATTGGTCTTGCAGGTTTCTTCTACTGCACCACACACGACTTTTACACAAGCTACGGAATTATGTTTGGTCTTACAGCCGGTTTCCTATTTGAAAACAAGGTTGTAAAGTTTGAAAACACAAAAACTTGGTGGCGAATTGCCCTTAGACTGCTTGGTGGTGGCATTATTTACATCGGCCTCAACGCAGGTATCAAAGCAATTGTTGGCGCAATCTACCCAACTTTTGAAAAAGACTTCCACTTTGAAAGATTTTTCCGTACAATTAGATACGCAACAATCATTTTTGTTGCAATAGGTTTGTACCCCATGCTCTTTAAGCCAGCAGAAAAACTTTGGAAAAAGCTTGGCTGGGTAAAAGGCGCACAATAATTACAAGTTGAGCATTTGTAGGTTTTCTATTTTGTTAAATTATCTACAAAACGTTGGACTGTCCAATTAGTTTACAATAAAACACAAATTGCTTTTAGTACATAAATTTTTAGGAGAATATTTATGAAACGCACAATATATTTTTATGGGTCACTACTATGGAGTCTTGTTCAAGCTTTTGCATTTGGATGCTTGATTTGGACGTTAAACGAATACATATTTAGTAACCCTAACCCAAAGCAACAAGCAGATATTGTTGCAGTGGTTTTGATGTCACTGATACTGTTAGTTTGTGTATTTGTTGACTCCAAGATTAGAAAATACAACGAGTGGTACATGCTACTACTATCTTTGGTAGTTTCGCCCATTAGGTTTATTTTCCAAATTATTACCATCGTAAAATTTCACCAAAGTGGCAACTCCAAAGACTTTGCACCAAGAGGTGGGTACTACACCAAAAGTTTTAGCGACTGGGCAATGTACGTTTTGTTTAGTACGATAAGCTTGTCCAAGAGCAATCAATACAAACCACACAAGTCAACATCAACTTATGGCGATCACCACTCGGGAAATTACACAGGTCCAACTTTAGACTACGAAAAACGTTACAAGGTAAAAACACGCTCAACTACAAGCAGTTATACCCCACCAGAATCTCCAAGTGTGTACTCGGACGAATACCAATCCAAGTATTACAGATGTAGGGATTGCCGATACTTTACCACCTACCAAAAGGAAGTTGACGGCTTTTTGATTACTTCCGTAGACCAAGGTTGGTGCACACGCAATGGGTACGAAACGGAAGAATACGAAGGTCCATG
>JAFTNE010000182.1 GCA_017452035.1 Clostridia bacterium | reverse complement strand
TTTTGTTATAATTGTATCAATATCTATCAAGGGGGCTAACTTATGAAAACATTGATTGTTGGTGGCGTGGCAGGTGGCGCATCTTGCGCAGCACGCCTTAGACGTTTGAACGAAAAGGCAGAAATTGTCATTTTGGAAAGGGGCGAGTTTGTTTCCTTTGCAAATTGTGGTTTGCCCTACTACATTGGTGGGGAGATTTCCGACAAATCTCGTTTGACATTGCAAACACCTCAAAGCTTCAAGGCACGATTCAATGTGGATGTGCGCATCTTTAGTGAGGTTGTTAGCGTTGATACTTTCAACAAAGTTGTTACTGTACACGACTTGGACAACAACCAAACCTACCAAGAAAGCTACGACAAGCTTGTGCTTTCCCCCGGTGCAATGCCAATAAAACCACCGCTTGAGGGGGTTGACTTGGACAATGTGTTCACGTTGCGAAACATCCCCGATACTTTGAAGATCAAGCAATACATCAAAACCAACAAACCACGTTCGGCAGTTATTGTTGGTGGTGGCTACATTGGTGTAGAAATGGCCGAAAACTTGGTAAAAGCTGGCCTTGAAGTAACCATTGTGGAAATGGGCGACCATTTGATTGCACCACTAGATTTTGACATGTCCGCAGACGTTGCCAGATACATCAAGGCAAATGGTGTACATCTTGAGCTTGGTAATGGCGTAAAATCCATACAAAAACAACCCGATACTCTACGCGTGACACTTACTCGTGGACAAATTGACACCGATATGGTACTTTTGTCTGTAGGCGTACGCCCTGATACCAAGTTTTTGGCTAACTCCGCAATTGAACTAGATGCACGTGGAGGCATCATTGTTGATGAGCACATGCAAACAAATGTTGCCGACGTGTACGCCGTGGGTGATGCCGTTGTTGTTAAAAACTTTGTTACAAAGTCACCTGCATCCATTGCTTTGGCTGGACCTGCAAACAAACAAGGTCGCATTGTTGCCGACAACATTTGCAAAATACCATCCACCTACAACGGAACTCAAGGCACCTCCGTATTGAAATTGTTTGATATGACAATTGCAACAACTGGTCTAAACGAAAAATCTGCAAAAGACCTTGGGTTGGACTACGACAAAACATACACTTACTCGGCATCACATGCATCCTACTATCCTGGGGCATCCATGCTTTCGGTAAAAGTGTTGTGGGACAAACAAACTCTTGCAGTACTTGGTGCTCAAATTGTTGGCTTTGAGGGTGTAGACAAACGTATGGATGTAATATCCACAGCAATGCGCTTGGGTGCAAAGGTTACCCATTTGGCACAATTGGAACTTTGCTATGCACCACCATTTGGTTCGGCAAAAGATCCTGTCAATATGGTGGGATTCGTTGCTGAAAACGTTACAACGGGCAAAGTAAAACAGTTCTTTTGGCACGATGTAGCGCACTTGCCTCGTGACGGAAGCGTGACGTTGTTGGATACGCGTACCGCATTTGAAGTTGCCAGTGGCAAGATTGACGGATTTGTTAATATTCCATTGGATGCGTTGCGAGCAAATCTTGACAAAATCCCCAAAGACAAGCCCGTTTACGTACATTGCCACTCCGGGTTGCGCTCCTACATTGCTTGCATGATACTTGCTGGCCATGGATACGATTGCTACAATCTTGCAGGTGGTTACCGACTTTACCTGTCTGTCATGCAGGAAAAAGCTGTGCCCGACTACAACTGTGCAGATTGCAAATAACACTAGCACATCAAATTGTAAATTATACTAGTACGTCAAAATCTCGACAGATTGCACTCTGTTGAGATTTTTTTTGCAACCATTGTGATTGTAGCGTGGTGATTGCCACTGACATAAAATGTTGCATTAGTTTGGCCTAATTGCCACTTTTTTGCGCGCAAACGCCCCAAAATATCCGTAAGTTGAGTTATCTTGCCAAATAGTTGACAACAATTTGTTTGTTGCACTATTGCAATTTGTGGCAGATGTGGTATAATTGATGCATAATATTTTTTCTAAAGGAGAATTTGTATGGAAAAAATTAGAATTCAAGACGACCTTTATAATTACGTCAACCAACAAAAGTTGGAAGAACTTGTTATCCCTGCTGATAAGCCCATGGCTGGTGGCTTTGCAGAGCTTGCTGACGCTGTGGAAAAGACCATGATGGGTGAGTTTGAGCAACTATCTGCATCCAAAGCTTACCCCAACGACTACCTCAAACGTGCGTGCGAACTTTACGCTATTGCAAAGGATGCCGACAAAAAAGCAAAGGATGGTATTGCACCAGCTTTGAAATTGCTTGCAAAGTTTGATGAAATCCACAACATGGATGACCTTTCTCGTTT
>JAFTNE010000181.1 GCA_017452035.1 Clostridia bacterium | reverse complement strand
TTTCGTCACAGGGCAAAACGTCCTGCACAAAAACTGTAAGTAGCAGTTTGGAGTGCGTTTCCACCAGTTTGTTGTAACTGCGCAGTTGGCCTACTATCGTGATTTTGTTGCCGTCGGCTATGATGTCGCACAAAAGATGCTCTGACAAAGAAATTGGCAAAAGGTCGTTGTTGCCGGAAAGGCGTGGCACGGACAACTGCAACAGGTAAAACTTTTCGCCAAACACCGTGTGCGAGTATGTGGGCTGTCCTACCACTGTGCCTGTAAGGGTAACTTTGTTGTTGGTAACGTTTGTGTTCATGGGTAAATTCTCCTTGAGTGTTTTGATTTTGTTTTGTGGGTTATACTATATGTTTTTGTGTTGGACAACAGTGTTGCCTAACATATACGATACTGTATTTAAATCGATTAGCACTACGCATCACTTTTGGTTAAATATCGATGCACCTTTAACGGACGACCACAGGTCGCCCCTACTGACATTGCCAAACAACTACTTAATAGTACATATTTGTGCTAAATAAGCCAACACAAGGTGAAAATTACAACTAATTGCCCACTATATGTTGTCATTTTTTATATTTAATATTTGCTTGCCGGTGTTGTCAATGTAGTAGTTATCTTTGTAGATAATTTCGCCAATTGGGCAAAATTGCAAGTTTTTGAGTTTAAGACTTTCAAAGATAAGGGGCAATGCCTCAACAATATGGTCGCTATTGTTGTGACAAAGGATGATATCCCCCGACTTCGACTTTTGCACACGCTCGGCAATTTGTTTGGCTGACAAGCCCTTCCAGTCGAGGCTGTCTACACTCCACTGAATTGTGTACAACCCTAGTTCGGTGGCAATTTCAATGAGCTGATTGTTGTAGTCGCCAAAGGGTGGACGGAAAAGTTTTGGCATTTTGCCAGTAAGCTCGTATATCTTTTGGCAACTTGATGCCAGCTCTTGCCTGCACTTTTCGGCACTAAGTTTGCTCATTTGTGGGTGCGTCTCGGAGTGGGTGCCAATTTCAAAGCCACGCGCGTCAATCTCTTTGACCATTTCGGGGTATTTGTCTATCCAAAATCCCACCAAAAAGAAGGTTGCCTTTACGTTATAGCTTTCGCAAACGTCCATTATTTGACGTGTTTTGTCTGCGCCCCAGGCTGCATCAAAGCTGATAGCAACGTAGTTATCCGTCCTATCCACACAATAGATGGGGATTTTGCGATTTTGCGCCGATACTTGCGCATAACCACCTATACAGCAGGTTAGCGTGATACACAAAATTGATACTGCAATGGATGCGATAATCTTTTTCACAAATGCGCCTCCTTATGATAGCTTACTTTTGAGGTAGAAGTTTGGTACTTTTTGGCAGTTTTGGTAATTTTTTCTACATTTTATGAGTGAGAGATGCAAAAAATGAATAGTAAAAGTGATGGACAATAAAAAAAAGAGAAAGGATGATTTTCCTTTCTCTTTTTGGTTGAACTTATTTAGTTTGATAAGCAACAAACAACCACATAGCCTATTCAACGCAAGGGTGTGTACTCAAAATAGATTACTTGAAAAATATCAAGCAGAAAATAATAGCGACTATAATACTAAAAGGCACTACCCAACCCCCATTATCCCAAATGGAGTCATCGCTTTCATCAGAAGATGTGTTCGTGGTGTAGTTGTCGTCATCATCGTCGTCATTGTCGTCATCAACAACTTCGTAGCAGTTGTCACTCCACTTTTTTAGTTTAGCGCCACATTCTGAACATCTAGTGTAACTAGAGAAACTACTATCGTATGCATTTTCACCACAACGAGGACAAGCAACAAAAATACCCCAATCATCATTAAAAATATTGTCGCGCGTTAGGACTGTTCCGCAACTTGAACAAGTATGTGATTTCTCGTAGCTCCTATATCCAAATTGTTCTTCTAAATCGTCGCCACATTGGGGACAAGTGATTTTACACATAGATCCTCCGTTTCAACCAACCTATAATTGGTTGTTTCTTTTGTAGAATGAAAATTGCTACTTTAGATACCTTTCAACAAAACTGTGCTTTGTACGGCAATGCCGTCGCCGTTACCCAGTGCGCCAAGTTTTTCCGTTGTGGTAGCGCTAAGGTTTACGCAACTAACGTCCACGTTAAGCACTTTGGCAAGGTTTTGCGCCATTTGTGGGATGTGTGGAGCAAGCTTGGGGGCTTGGCAAATTACAACTGCGGACACGTTGACCACCTCGAACCCACTGTTTTTGGCAATTTGTACGCACTCGGCAAGCAGGTTCATGCTGTTTGCGCCAAGGTACTTGTCGTCAGTATCGGGAAATTGCACGCCAATATCTCGGTTGTTGGATGCAGAAAGAACCCCATCACAAATTGCATGGGCAAGCACGTCAGCATCACTGTGCCCCTTTAACTTTTTGTTGTAAGGGATTGTTACACCACCCAAAATTACGCCGTCGCCATCACAAAAGGCATGCACGTCAAAGCCGTTGCCAATGCGATAGGTTGGCAAATCGCTTGGGTAGGTAATTTTTACGTTTGCACGCTCCCCCTCCACCAAGTTTAGCTGACCAAACACGTCATAAAACAATGTGCTTTCGTCGGTGTAGTTTTGATGTGGAGCATTGTTGAATGCTTGCAATATCTTTGCAAAATGGAACACTTGTGGTGTTTGCACACTTTTGAGATGGTTTCGGTCAACAACGCAAGGGGCATTTTCCACACTCCAAACGGTATCGGTAACGGGCAAACTTGGAATAGCCGAGCCTTTTGCTTGCGCTTGGTCAAACAACTTTTCAATAAGCTGTTTGCTTACAAAAGGACGTGCGCCATCGTGGATGGCAACAAGTTCGCATCCGTTGTTTACCATTTTGAGACCGTTTTGCACCGACAAAAAGCGTGTTGCACCAGCTTGGGCGTAGGTTGTGCCGTCAATTTGCACACCAACTACCACAATTTGCTCGACAATTGAGCGAAAAAGGTCAACGGTATTTTGCAATACCGTTTTGTCAAAAAGGGGCATATTCAGTTTGTCGTTGCCAAATCTTGTGGAATTTCCACCAGCAACAATCACTGCACATTTCATACGTTTACCACAATTTCGTACATTTCACTTGCCTCGTCACGCTTGACAGTTTCGGCAAGTTTAAGCACTCTAAAAGTAAGTGGCGCACTGGCAAAATGCACGCTGACAAGGTCGCCAACTTTAAGTTGATGACCGGGCTTTGCTGGTTTGCCATTTACGTCCACTTTGCCACCGTCACACGCCTCTTGTGCCATTGTGCGACGTTTCAAAATGCGAGATACCTTCAAAAATTTGTCTAATCTCATGTTTTACACTTCCTTGCGATTTACAAAAGCGCGCGACAACGTTACTTCGTCTGCATATTGCAACTCGCTACCGATGGAAATACCCTGTGCAAGACGGGTAACTTTTACGCCATATTGCTTTACAAAACGCGCAATGTAGGTTGCTGTTGCCTCACCTTCGGCAGATGTGTCGGTAGCCAAAATAACTTCTTGCACGTCGCCAGTAAGACGCTTGAACAGCTCAGCAAGACGGATATCCTCTCTACCAACGTTTTTAAGTGGGTTCAAAACGCCACCCAAAACGTGGTACACACCTTTGTACTCGCCAAGGCGTTCAATTGCCAAAACGTCCTTTGCCTCCTGCACTACGCAAATGATGGAGTTATCCCTTGTGTTGCAGATGTGGCATGGGTCGGTATCGGTGTAGTTGCCACAAACGGAGCAAACCTTGACGTTGCTTTTTGCCTGCAAAATGGCTTGGGCAAACTCTTGCGCATCAGCATCATTCATCGCCAAAATACGCAAAGCATATCTTTGCGCTGTTTTTGAGCCAACACCGGGCAATTTTGTAAACTGGCGAATAAGTTTTTCAATTGGTTGAACGTAGTTTGCCATCTTAGAACAATCCCTTCATTTGTGCAAAAGGAGCCATAATTCTGTCCTCTTCTGCTTGTGCCTTTTGATAAGCATCGTTAATTGCTGCAAGAATCATATCCTCGAGCATTTCAGCATCATCTGGATCGCAAATTTCTGGCTTGATGGATACCGACAAAACGATTTTTTTGCCATTGCAAACAACTTGCACCATGCCACCACCGGCAGAACCAGTAACTTGCAACTCTTCAAGAGAGTTTTGTGCCTCCAACATTTTTTGTTGCATTTGTTGCGCTTGTTTCATCAGGCTTTGCATGTTGTTTCCACCACCAAAGCCACTGCCACCACGGTTGCCTCCACCGGGATTGTAACCATATTTGTTGCCCATAATGTATCTCCTTTTATGTTTGCTTCCACCTAATTGGGTGGGATTTTTTATTTTGATGTTTTATTTAGGAAAGAACAATCTTCCCCTACGATTGTAGCTATAAAGTTCCCGTCAAAAACCTATACTTTGCGAGAAAGCAAGGCTTGCGAGAGAGCAAGGCTTGCGAGAAAGCCCTAACTACTTATCTTCCGTTGTGCCAAAGCGAACGTTGCCAAGGGCATTTAGTTGGTCGTCAACTGTGCTATCTGTTGGGTCTTCGGCAAGTGTAAAGGTAATGGTTTTGTCCCAAAACTTACCAATTGCGCTTTCCAACTCGCGTTTGTAGTTGATTTGGCCCTTGCCAAAGTTGCAACTGATTAGCGCGTGCGCACCACGTGTGCAAGCTACAACAAACTGGTCACGTACAATAGACACGGTAACGTCACGCCATACCCCCACCAAAAGTGGGTTGTTTTTGCTTTCCAAGTGGATTTTTACGCCACGCCAGATGGATTCGGCACTGGTTTTGTCCACAATGAACAAGCTTTTGTTTTCGCTGGACATGTTTTGTGGTTGTTGCTCCAAGCGATACAAACGGCGATCCAACCCCTCTACGTCCACCTCGCCACTGGATGATGAAATCTTCAAAAGCGCGCTCTCAAACAACATCAGTGGAGAAAGTGCATACCTAAGTGTTGAGTCGCATCCCACAAGCACGTCAATTGCATACAGCAACTTTTGAGTGGTTGCATTGTTTGCCAAATCTTTGTATTGAGCAAAAATATCATCAGGCAAAACTAGCATTTGCTTGGCTGTTGGGCAAAGCTTTACTGTTAGCAAATCTTTGAAGTACAAGGATAAATCCTTTGCCAAACGTGCAATGTCCTTGCCTTGTTTTACAAGTCTATCCGTTTCCGTCAAGATTGACGCAGCATCGTTGGTAAGCACGGCCTTTGCTAGCGCAGTGATGCTTGTTTTGGATGAAACACCAAGTACTGCCATAACGTCATCATAGCCAAGGGTATCCCCTTCCATGGTGTAGCATCTATCGGCAATGGATACGGCATCACGCACACTACCTTCGCCTGCTTGAGCAATGGCGTTTACTGCCTCGGGAGTGTACTTTTTACCCTCTTGGTCGTAGATGTTTGCAATGTGGCTTGCAAGTACGTCCGTTGGAACAAGACGAAAGTCGAAACGCATACAACGAGAAAGAATTGTTGCAGGAATTTTGTGCACTTCGGTAGTACACAAAATAAACAACGCATGTTCGGGTGGTTCTTCCAAAGTTTTGAGCAAAGCATTGAAAGCGCCTTGACTGAGCATGTGAACCTCGTCGATGATGTAAACTTTGTAACGTCCGTTTACAGGTGGGTATTGCACCTTTTCGCGAATATCACGAGCGTAGTCCACACCATTGTTGGATGCAGCGTCCATTTCGGTGATATCAATATTGTTTGCGCCTTGGTTGCACACAAAACAATTTCCACAGGGATTTCCGTTGTGCAAAAGTGCCTCGGGGCAGTTTACAGCGCGCGCAAAAATTTTTGCTGTGGACGTTTTACCCGTTCCACGAGTGCCAGTAAACAGATATGCGTGCGACACCTTGTTGTGCAAAATTTGGTTGCACAAGGTAGAGATGATATGCTCTTGACCAATTACGTCATCAAAGGTCTGTGGACGGTACTTTCGGTACAATGCAATGTAGTTCATAGTTTACTCCTTGATTTCCAACAGTTTTTTGCGCGCTCTTTGCAGTGCGCCGTCAACTGATTTGTAGCTTTTGTTTGTTTTTTCGGCTATGTCTTCGTAGCTGTAACCTTGGGCAAACAGCGTTATTACTGTGCGCTCAAATGGCGTCAACACGTTGGCAATTACCATGGCAATTTTCAAAGCGTGCTCTTTGTGCAACAAGCTTTCCAGTGGATTGCAGTCATCTTCCACGTCCAGTGCCGTGTTCAAATCGACATAGTTTGCCAGTGGCTTGTTTTTGATTGCACTGTCACGCTTGACAGCATCGACAATTTGTCGTTTTATGCACAGTTCGGCAAATGCGGGAAAACTGCCCTTTGTTTGGTCGTAGTTGGATATGGCGTAAAACAGCCCCAACATGCCCTCTTGCAAAAGGTCGTCCTTGTCGCCACCTACCAAATAAAACCTGTTGGCAAGGGACCTAACCAGGCCTTTGTACTGGGAAACTATCTCTTCGACAGCCAAACTATCGCCATTTTTTGCTTTTTGAATAAGATCTTGTTGCAAAATTAACCTCTTTGACGTACTACTTCGTACACGGCAACTCCACACGCAACGGATGCGTTCAAGGAGTTTACCTTGCCTTCTAGTTTCATAGATACAACACCATCACAACACTTGCGAGTAAGTTGGCTTACGCCAAAACCTTCGCTACCAACAACAAGTGCAACTGCGCCAGTGAGGTTGGTTTGCGTGATTTCCTCACCGTCCATATCCAACGCGTACACCCAAACACCCTTTTGTTGAAGTTCTTT
>JAFTNE010000180.1 GCA_017452035.1 Clostridia bacterium | reverse complement strand
ACATTTCTCCTTTAAAAATATTTTATGAAATGTAGTTTCATAAGATACTTTTATTATAAACGGAATTGCTATAAAGGTCAAGTTATAAAATAACAAAAATAGTAATAGTTTTGCACAAAATTTACCATTTTTTGTGATAAAAATAGTCAATATTATAACTTTGTTACAACTATATTTATAAAAAGCAATGTGGGTGTTACAGTGGTGTTGAAAGCAATGTTGGGTTATCTTGAATGCAAACATCTATCCCCAATTACAACAATGGTTTTGGTCTGACTACACGTTGTTTTGCGCACCACTCATCTAAACAAAAAAAGCGTGCTATCTTGCCGATAACACGCCAATTTTTAAAGTTATTTTGCTTTGGGTTTGGTGTAAAAAAGTTGTGTGTGGGTTTTAGTTGACGTTACAGTTAATTTACAACTTGCAACTGATGTGGTTTGCAAAACATAGCACATTTTTTGCAATAAAAATACTGCAACACCATCAAATACCAATTGTCAACACAAATTAGTAAGCACGGGCAACAATTGCAACACGAAGGTGGTCAGACTTTTTGCCACAGCAGGTGCAAACGTCTTGGAAAGGTTCTTCGTCAAGCATAACTCGAACGGTAGCTTGGAACTTATCTTTGAACATTGCCTCGCACTCGGGGTCTTCGTCCCAAACAACCTTTGCAAAGCACTTGTCGTCCAAAATTTGACCAAGTTCTTCCATTGTGTGAGCGTATTTTACGTGGCTATCACGGAAGGCAAGGGACTTTTGGTACATTGCTGTTTGAATTTCATCCAAAAGCGCTTTTGCACTATCGGCAATGTTCTCGAGAGGCATTGTGTCCTTTGTGCAGGTATCACGGCGAGAGTATGTTGCAACACCGTTTTCGATATCGCGAGGGCCAACTTCCAAACGAACTGGAACACCCTTCATTTCCCACTCATTGAACTTCCATCCTGGGGATTGGTCGCGAGTGTCAAGTTCTACACGGATGCCAGCATTGCGTAGCTCGTTTGCAACCTCTGTTGCCTTTTCGATAACGCCAGGTTTGTGGCTTGCAACAGGGATTACTACCACTTGAACGGGTGCAATTTTTGGTGGCAAAACAAGACCACGTTGGTCGCCGTGCGCCATGATGATTGCGCCAATCAAACGTGTGGAAACGCCCCAGCTTGATTGCCATACGTGTTTGTGGGTGGAGTCCTTATCCAAGAATGTGATGTCGTAGGCCTTACTGAACTTTTGACCAAAGTGGTGGGTTGTGCCTGCTTGCAAAGATTTGCCATCAAGCATCATTGCCTCCATACCATAGGTTGCCTCAGCACCGGCAAACTTTTCCTTTTCGCTCTTTTGACCGATAAATGTTGGCATAGCAAGTACATCACGAGCAAAATCGTGGTACAAGTGGAGCATATCGATAGTTTCCTGGAAGGATTCGTCACGAGTAGCGTGAATTGTGTGACCTTCTTGCCACAAAAATTCGCTTGTGCGAAGGAAAGGACGTGTTGTCTTTTCCCAACGAACAACGTTTGCCCATTGGTTGAGTTTCATTGGCAAATCACGGTAGGAGTTAATCCACTTGGAGAACATATTGCAGAAAATTGTTTCGCTTGTAGGACGAACTACCAATGGCTCGGAAAGTTTTTCGCCACCGGCAATGTGCACCATTGCAACTTCGGGAGCAAAACCTTCGACGTGCTCGGCCTCCTTGAGGAGCAAGCTGTGTGGGATGAGCATTGGGAAGTAGCAGTTTTGGTGGCCAGTAGCCTTAAAGCGTGCGTCAAGCTCGCGTTGGATGTTTTCCCAAATGGCGTAGCCGTAAGGACGGATTACCATTGTACCCTTTACTGGACCGTAGTCGACAAGTTGAGTTTTTAGTACAACGTCTGTGTACCATTGTGGGAAGTTTTCGTTGATGTCGGCAATTTCGCGAACAAATTGTTTTTGTTGAGCCATAGTTATCTCCAATTTTGTTTTGTATTTGAGCGACTTTGTTGGGAAAAATCGCACAGTTTTGTGTTGATTTTGCAACAATTTTTGGTAAATTTGCACTTCTTTTAAGCAATGATTTTGCGTTTGCGTTGACCTTAAATTAGCAAACTGATTACCCTTTGCTTATTGCGACTACAAGTATAAATCAGTTGAGGTATTTTGTCAACAAAACAATGTTGTGTGGACAAATTTTGTTGATAAATACACCTTTTACTCGCCAAAAAGTTTTAGTTTGGCCTTTTTATTGAGATTGACAAGGGGCAAAAAGGCTATTACAAACAATGCTAAATTACACAAAATTTGTGTTATGTAAAAGGAAACACCAGCAAGGTACATTGCTACAAAACGCTGGGCAAAGTTATCAAAATCGAAAAAGAAACCTCCACCTTGCACAAAGCCGATGCAGGTATCCACAGCACTTGAAAGTACACCAAACAAGGTCGTTGCAACAACTGCCGTTGTGGTGCAAAGCACCACTGTCATCACTTTGTTTGTTTTCACCTTGGAAAGTAGCCAAAAGACGACAGCCAGCAAGTTCCAATGGATGATGTAGCTGATAACCCACGTGTTGATGCTAAAAATTGCAACGTTAATAGCAATAAACACAAAAATTGCAGGCAAAGCCACCCCCAACCCCCAAACGTAGGAGCAAAGGGCAATTAGTATGGTAACAACTTCCACATTGGGAATTACTGCCAATGCCTGTTTGCCACCCACAAGCAATGCCGAAAACATTGCCGTTATAGCTATGTAAAGTGTGTGATTACGTTTCATATTTGTGAATTTTGTAAGACGTGTGTGTAATTTTTGACGTTTTGTCGAAATGTATTTATGTAAATTTGCAGGGGCGAAAGTTCTCGTCCGTAGGTATAAAGTTAGAAAGTGGAAATTTCAAAGTAGTACACTGCACCAATTTGCACTTTGGCATCACTTACACCCACTTGGGCTGAAACAATTGTAACATCCCCAATGTTGTAAGATGGAACGCCTGCCCAGTTGCCTTTGTCAGCCTCTACCGATGTAAAAAATGCAACGAACTCGTTTTGGGATGCATCGGGCGCAAGCTTGCCAATGGAGTTTATGCTTTTACCATAGGGGCCGTCTGTCCAATCGAGATGCATGCCGTTGTCTTTGAGGTACTGCAAAACGTCTGCGACAGTGTGCATATCTTCGTTGAGCGTAACCACGTAGTTGGTGTAGTCGCTTGGTCCGTTTTTCAAAATAACGGCCACTTGGTTGGCTTTTAGTGTGGGGAGTGTTAGGTCGGTTACGTCTTGCGCTGTGGGTTTTTCGACACAAGCAACAAGCGTCATTGCGCAAACAACAATAACCACCATCAAAATCCACGTTAATAGTTTGGTTGTGTTTTTCATGTTTTTCTCCTTTGCAACTTTGTTGCGATAATTTTACAAGAAGATTTCTCGTGGACTTGAGATTTTTTGTCGCAAATGCAATAAAGGTCTTTGGTGGCTCGTTAATATTTGTAAAGTCGTTTACACATTGACAACTAAGTATCCACCGTGTAAAAATGTAGGAGATTACGCAGTATTTTGCCGTTCCCTATACCGACACTAACCACATTTCAAGCATTATAGTGTCTTGCGAAAAAGGGATATCCGTCTGCCCTCTCCGTTTGCTACGCATCCACCTCTCCCAAAGTGAGAGGCAATGTTTTGATAAGCAAAAGGCAAACGGGATACGTGTTTGAATACGGGGCCCCCACAAATTGGGATTTGTGGGGAAAGGAGCAACAACGCTAAAAGAGAGCAATGATGTTACTACATCGTTGCGAACAATATTGCGTTAGTTGCGACGTGGAGCATACTTGAAAAGTCTGTGACTGAGCAGAATGCAGGGGATTACGCAGTATTTTGCCGTTCGCTATACCACCTCTTACCACATTTAAGGCATCTCAATGTCTTGCGAAAAAGGGATATTGGCTTAGCGCAAGCGATTTGACGAGCAAAATACAAGGAAGAACTACATTGTGCGAAGGAGCATACTTGAAAAGTCTGTGACTGAGCAGAATGTAGGAGATTACGCAGTATTT
>JAFTNE010000179.1 GCA_017452035.1 Clostridia bacterium | reverse complement strand
TACCGGTGCTTTCGCCGCTACCAAAGAAGCCACCCGACTTTTTGCGAAGTTCGCGTAGGTCAAGGCGCAATCTGCAACACATACTACGTACGTCACTTGGCTCCATATCGCTGTTGATGTAGTTGGAGAAGTATGGTGTGCCGTACTTGGCTGTCATTTCAAACAACAATTTGTTGTTTTCCGTTTCCGACCAGTCGAAGTTGCTTGTGATGGAATAGGTTGGGATTGGGTATTGGAAACCACGGCCGTTTACGTCGCCTTCGATCATTGTTTCGATAAAGGCTTTGTTTACCATGTCCATTTCCTTTTTGCAATCTTTGTAGCAGAAGTCCATCTCTTTGCCACCAACAATACATGGAAGTTCAGCAAGGTCAGCTGGAACTGTCCAGTCCAAAGTGATGTTGGAGAATGGTGCTTGTGTGCCCCAACGGCTTGGGATGTTTACACCATATACAAAGGACTCGATGCACTTTTTGGTTTGTTCGTAGGTGAGGTTGTCTACCTTTACAAATGGAGCAAGGTAGGTATCAAATGAGCTAAATGCTTGTGCGCCAGCCCACTCGTTTTGCATGATACCCAAAAAGTTTACCATTTGGTTGCAAAGTGTGGAAAGGTGCTTTGCTGGACCCGATGTAATTTTGCCAACAACACCACCCAAACCTTCTTGGATGAGTTGTTTGAGAGACCAACCTGCGCAGTAGCCTGTGAGCATGGATAGGTCGTGCAAGTGAATTGCCGCACTGCGATGAGCCTCGGCAATTTCTTCATCATATATCTCCGAAAGCCAGTAGTTTGCTGTGATAGCACCACTGTTGGACAAAATGAGACCACCAACGGAGTAGGTAACAGTTGAGTTTTCCTTAACACGCCAGTCGGCAACTTTGAGGTAGCTATCTACAACGGACTTGTAGTTGAGCATTGTTTCGCTGATGTTACGTACCTTTTCGTGTTGCTTGCGATACAAAATGTATGCCTTGGCAACGTCTACGTAGCCGGCTTGAATAAGGACAGTTTCTACGCTATCTTGGATGTCTTCGACAGTTATGTAGCCATCCACAATTTTGTCGGAGAAATCTGCTGTAACCTTCAAAGAAAGCATATCGATAATATCTTCGTTGTAGGGTTTGCCCTTTGCATCAAATGCCAACGAAATTGCCCTGCCAATTTTGGAAAGGTTGAACTCTACTATTTTGCCATCTCTTTTTCTTACGCTATACATAGTTCCTCCGTGCGAATTGCTTTCGCTTTTGTAATGTGATTATTAGTAACGAGCCACTGGATGTTTCGTTTTGAATTGACTTTCAAAACATTACACCAAATGCCCAAAGTAAAACTTTGGTTGACATTTGCGTTCGGCAAAATTACTATCGATTGCCTGGCACAAAAATGCCGTCCTTCCCAAGGGGAGTGACGGTTACTATTCTACAACAAATTGTATGTGTTTGTCAACGGGAAAACGACATTTAAAACACAATATATTGTGGTTTATTTTCATTATTGACACAATATATAGTATGTCAAACATAGGTACAAATTGAGGCAAACCACCCCTAAAATGGGCAAAAAGTGGGGGTATTACGGGGTTTTTACACCTCAATGGCACAGCCATGCTACAAGGATGTACCAATGTCTAACATAAGTGGGGATGGTTTTGCCCACAAGATGTAGTGGGTGTGCAACCACAAGATACAGCCCCAAAGTGGACCAACGTACAATAAACCTATGGGAGGGGAAAACCCTCCCCTACATATTTGTAATATACAATGCCTAAACATAATATGGTGCGTGACAATAGTTAGTTTGACGGACGAGCCAAGCTCGCCCCTACGCATTGGATGGTATTTTATACACACTATACCACTACTAACAATATTGCAAGCGGCCTAATATCTTGCAAAAAGTATTATTGGGCTTGTAGGGGAGGATATTATCCTCCCGTTTGAATAGGCAAATGGTTGTCTACGGGAGGGACACCCCCTCCCCTACGAGGTGGTGAGTTTTACAACTCACAACATTACCACTTACCACCTTACATACAATCTCAATGTCTTGCGAAAAAGGGATATTGGCTTAGCGCAAGCGATTTGACGAGCAAAATACAAGGAAGAACTACATTGTGCGAAGGAGCATACTTGAAAAGTCTGTGACTGAGCAGAATGTAGGAGATTACGCAGTATTT
>JAFTNE010000178.1 GCA_017452035.1 Clostridia bacterium | reverse complement strand
ACATTTGACGGGGAATTGCATCTTTGAGCTTTTCAGCAATTTGACGTCCACGAGCGTAAGCGCGTTCTTCGTTTACAATGATAGACAAAGCATCACAAACTTCGCCGTTCAACAGCATATCCAAACGCACAAGGTTGCCTTTGACGTAACCCTTGATTTCGTAGTCCAAACTTGCGTAACCACGTGTGCGTGATTTTAGCGTATCAAAAAAGTTATAAATAATTTCATTAAGAGGAATTTCGTAGCTGATTTTTACACGGCGAGTGTCAAGGTAAGTCATATCGATAAACACACCACGCTTGTCTTGACAAAGACCCATTACGTCACCAACATACTCCGGTGGAGAGAAAATTTCAGCAGAAACAATGGGTTCTTCAATGTGGTCAATAAGGTTGGGTGCTGGCAACTTTGTTGGGTTGTCGATAGGTAACATTTCGCCAGTGGTTGTGTAGACATGGTACACTACGCTTGGGGCAGTTGTCACAAGGTCCAAGTCAAACTCGCGCTCCAAACGTTCCTGCATGATTTCCATGTGCAGGAGGCCCAAAAAGCCACATCTAAAACCAAATCCAAGCGCCACTGACGTATCTGGTTCGTAAACAAGGGCAGCATCATTAAGTTTGAGCTTTTCCAATGCGTCTTTAAGGTCGTTGTACTTACTGCCATCTGCCGGGAAAATACCACAAAAAACCATTGGTTTTACTTCTTTGTAGCCTTTTAGTGGCTCATCACAAGGGTTTTTAGCATCGGTAAGTGTGTCGCCCACCTTTGTATCGCAAACTGTCTTGATACTTGCGCAAATATAACCAACGTCGCCAGCAACAAGTTTATCGGTAGGTTTCATACCGGGGGCAAAAATACCCACTTCGGTAACGTCAAAGGTTTTGCCCTTTGTTTCAAACATTTTGATGGTTGTACCCACCTTTACTTCGCCATCCACAATACGTGTCATAATTACAACGCCTTTGTAGTTGTCGTATTGGCAGTCGAAAATAAGGGCCTTCAATGGAGCACTCTCATCCCCTTGTGGCGCAGGAACACGCTCCACTACTGCATCCAAAACATCCTTGATGTTGATACCTTCCTTGGCAGAAACCAATGGGGCGTCGCTTGCATCAAGACCGATTGTGTCTTCAATTTCCTGCTTGGCACCTTCGATATCGGCACTTGGTAGGTCAATTTTGTTGATAACAGGGATGATTTCCAAATCGTTATCCAGTGCCAAATAGCAGTTGGCAAGGGTTTGCGCCTCGACACCTTGGCTGGCATCTACAATAAGCAATGCGCCTTCGCAAGCGGCAAGTGAACGGGATACTTCGTAGCTAAAGTCAACGTGACCTGGTGTGTCGATAAGGTTTAGGGTGTACTCCTCGCCATCATGAACATAGGTCATGCGTAGTGGCGAAAGTTTGATAGTAATACCCCTTTCGCGCTCGATATCCATCGAGTCCAACATTTGACTGTTTAAATCGCGCTTGGCAACTTGACCGGTATACTCCATCAGTCGGTCTGCCAAGGTAGATTTGCCATGGTCGATATGGGCAATTATGCAAAAATTACGTACGTTTTTTTGTGACATTGTTTACCTTTTTGTATCAACAAAACTAATTTTGTTTTGTCAATGCTGTTTTGTTGCGTTTATTATACTAAAAAACTATCATTTTGTCCACAAATTGACAGTTTTTGGTGGCAAATAATATTGCAATTTGTGACGCTTTTTGATACAATGGAACTATCGAGAAAGTTTAGTTACATAAATGTAACTAAAAATTAGCAATTTTTGGGAGGAGAACCCTTATGATAAGACAAGAATACAAATGGTTGACAGATACATTTGTTGCCCACCGTGGATTTTTTAACAACGTGGATATTCCGGAAAACTCCATTCCTGCTTTTGTAAAAGCGCGTGAAAACAACTTTGGCATCGAAATGGACGTACAAATGTCTGCTGACGGGGTGTTGGTGGTTTTTCACGATGACAGTTTGAAACGCATGACAGGCGCAGAAGGACTTGTTTGTGAAAAAACTTTTGAACAGTTGCGCGAGCTACGTCTACTCGATACCGACTGCCAAATACCCACCTTTGAAGAATTTTTGCAAGCAGCTGGTGGCGTTAACCTCGTTGTGGAAATCAAAACGCACAAAAACATTGGCGAGTTGGAGCAAAAGGTTGTAGATGCACTTGCCAACTACCAAGGCAACTACTGCATTGAGTCCTTCAACCCCTACATTGTTAGATGGTTCAAGGTCAATGCACCACACATCATTCGTGGACAACTTGCAACCGACCTCAAAGGAACAAAGATGGCAGGTTGGAAGATATTTTTGTTGAAACACTTGATGCTTTCAAAGTGGAACGGCAGTCAATTTATTGCTTATGATGCAAACTACATCGACAAAGTAAAAGCAGTAAAGCGTTTTGGTAAAAAAATTCCCGTGCTTTGCTGGACTATCAAAAGTCAAGAGCAATATGACAACCTTAAAGATCAATTTGACAACATTATTTTTGATAGTTTCCACCCTATTAGATACGACTTGGAAAACAAATAAAACCTGAATGTCAGTTTGAAACAACTGCACTACTTTACAAGCTTGGTCAAGCAAGCAATTATTGGCTTTGATAGCCCAAAGAGGTAAACAATGAAAAGATTTTTAGCATTTATGTTAGGTATCGTGTTCGGTGTTGTGTTCCTTTTGGGAACATTTGGATTTGCTATGTACACATCTGTAACGGTTGTACATCCAAACGAAATTTACTCCGACATTGAAAACTACCTTGGCGACTTGGGTGACGTATCGTTGCTACAAGCCTACTACAACATTTTGGACCTGTACCAAAACAAAACGGGTAATTTGACGGACGGAAAGTTGTACTCGGTGGGAGATTTTCTTGCCGACAACCATATTTCATCCACAAATGACGATGGTCAAACTATGGCTTTTGGCATTGTTATGCCAAAAGAATTGTTGGATGCACCACTGTTTGAATACTTCAATACCAACGTGGACGAAAATGGCCACACTGGTGTTCAACGCGCATTGAAACAAATCAAGTTGAGTTCCGTTCCATCTATCGTCAACACCTTTGCTACACCTGGCGAAGATGGCGAGCCTGTTGTATCGGACGAAGTTGTTGCCGAACTTGACAAACACAGTGTGTACGACCTTGTATATGGCGAAAACAAAACGGAAAGTGGCGAAACGGATATTATCGCTAACCTTGCTGTAGTTTTGGAAAACATCACTTTGGCTGACATGATCCCATTGTTCCGTCCTGGTCAAGAAGGCACTGATAACCTTGTTAAGAACCTCCTCTTTGCTGTTGGCGAAGCTCCTCTTGGTAAGCTAATTACCGAACTTACTGGCGACAATAACATCTTGGGCATTTTAGGCGAAGAAGGCTCCCTTTCTTCAGTTGGTAGGCTTACCATTGCCGATATACTTGGCGATGGCGACCCATTGATTTCCTCACTGCTTGGGGCTATTTGTGTTTCCGACTTTATCAGCGATGAAGGGGAATTTACTATCATGAAAGCGATGGACAGCATTTCCATTGCTGGATTGGTGGGAATCATCAAACGCCCCGTTGACGTGGAAATTGACAAAGCAAACATTACCCCTTACTACCAAAACAAAGATGACGGAAGTCAAGGAGCTTTGGTTTGGTCGGTGGGTAGTCTGGAAGGTAACTACTACATATCTTTGAACGCGCAAAATGATGCAGTGGAAACAACTTGGTATCAAGGACAACTTGTTTGTGAGCTAACACACACCCACCACCAAGCAGATTGTTTTGACTACGTATGGTACACTCCTTGCAAAACTGAGCATGACCACGATGGCGAATACTCCGTTACTGTAGGAGAAAGTACAACTGCTTACACACCTGTTGCTGTTAACTCGGTATTTTGCACGCTTGCAAAGCTAAAACTTAGTTGCCTGTTTGACGATACTGGCGCAATCAACTTTGATAACCTAATTGCACAATTTGACGACCACTCGTTGGATGCAATCATCAAAGATCTACTTGCTGAAAACGAAGTACTAAACAAACTTTCTGCTTTGCTCAAACTGGATGGTATGACACTGTCCGATTTGCTTGCCGAAGGTGGCATTGATACACTACTATCCAAGGTTACCGATACTCCTATTGTGGAGATTTTGGAAACGTTTGAAGTTACCGGCATGGACTTTATTGTTGACATTGTTGGCGACATGTCCATCAACCAACTTATTGAAGGTGGCTTTACAGATATTTCCATTGGTGGACTGCTTGGACTTGTAAAGCGCGAAATGAACATTACCGATACCAATGGCGAATTGCTTGCCGGTATTGTTACACACGACTTTACCAAGACGGTGGAAGAAGATGTTGTAATTGAGCTTTCCGTTGCTAAACAAGTTGTTGGTGAAGAAGAACTCTACTACCTATCCACCAACTACGACAAAGATGCTGACAAACTTGCTGAGGATTACGTGGAGGCTACTTGGTATCAAGCAAGGTTGGACTGCGCAGATGACACTCACACTACACTGGATAGCCACGAAAAGGGTTGTTTTGAATACGTTTTGTATCAAGTATGCGCAAACGAAGAAAGTGACCACAATCACGAAGTAGATGATGCATTTAGTATTGTAACAACTGACGAAGAGGGTATTGACACAATCAACTACTACGTGGAAACAAACAAATTGTACGCCGTTTTGGGCAACATGACCATTGGTGGCATTATGGAAGGTGGTTTCAACTCGTTGTTTGACGAACTGCTTGAACTAAAACTTTGCGAATTGTTTGACATTTTGGGTGTTGGTCCAATGGAAGGCGCATTGGAGGCCCTTTCCAAATTCTCCATCAAAGAGTTGATGGAAGGTGGCTACAACGAGCTAACATTAGGCTCATTGCTGGGCTATACCCGTTACGAAAACACGGGCGTAATTGTTAGTGGTAGTACCATCACATTTAAGGATGATGATGAAAACGTTGTTGGCTACGTATCAAAGGTTGACGAACAAACTGTAATGTCTGACAATGGAGAAACTTGGTACAACGGCGAACTTGCTTGCGAAGAGGACTGCGAGCACACCTTT
>JAFTNE010000177.1 GCA_017452035.1 Clostridia bacterium | reverse complement strand
TAGTGCATAGCAAGATTGATAATTTCGTTGAGTGCATTACCAGAAAGTGTTGCACCACCCATAACCATTGTATTTTCGTCAAATGCAAGTGGAGCATCAATGTTAGTATTGATGTAGAGTTTGTCACCTGACAAATAACCACCAAACATATTGTTGCTACCAGCACTGATAAGTTCCCAACCAGCAACTTTGTCATCAGCAATAATTACCATGATAGTAAGTTGTGGGTCGGTGAGTGCTTCTCTGTAACCGGGAGCTTGTACTACCAATGCAAGACTGCCATCGTTACTCTTGTATACTTTGAGAATTTCTGCAGTTGGGTAATCTTCGTGTTTAGCAAGGTCGCCCAGTTCGCCATTAGCATCGTATGTGAAGTTTGGAGCAGACTTGCGAATTTGACTTTCGAGATAAGACAAACCTTGAACTTTTTGTACAAGTGCATTGTCGATACCTTCGGTCTTAGCGATAATTGCTGTATCGCTGTTACGTTCTGCGTGCAACAATTCGCCGTTCAATGCTACGATATTGTGGCCACTTTCCTTGTCACCAAATACGTAAACGTCAAGTGCAGGACTGCCATCCTTTGTTGCTGTAAAGTAGAAGTTTGCACCCACTGCTGTTGTGTAAGCCTCGTCTACAACTGTAATAAACTCGTAGCCTTCGCCAAGCAATGCAATTGCTGCATCGCGAGCTTCACTTTCGGGAGTGGAAACAAGTTTCAAAGCTGTTACGCAGTAGTTAACAGCAGACTTGATTGCGTTGAATACTGCTGTACTTGCCATTGTTGCACCACCAAAGCTGTAATCACTGCCCATTTGAAGGGATGCAACGTCTTTGATGTTTTTGCCAACGTATGCTTTGTCGAGAGATTTTTGTGTGATGTTAGCAATCCAAGATTGCTTTGTGTTACCGGTAATAAGTACCGATTTGATTTGAACGTTTGGTGTTTCGCCACCAACAACAACGTACATTGTTACTGTACCAGAGCCATCGGGGTAACCACCTTTACCGGTTGCCTCCAAAATGTAAGCACCGTCTTTGGAGCGATAAACTTTAGAAACACTACCTGCTCCAGGCAATTCTTTATACTCTGCAATAGGTGTTTCGGATACGCTTGTATCACGGTCAAATTGTGGGTAAACCTTTTGCATTGCACGGTTGAACTTTGTGTCTTCGTCAATGTACAACAGGTCGTTACAAAGAGCAAGCAAAGCACCACAAACAATGCAAATAACAAGCAATACGGAAACGGTTTTCAAAGAAGTTACAAAGTTACTTGATTTTTCACTCATGTTACTTTACCTCCTTTGCAGGTTTGCGCCATCCAAATGGACGACGTACAACGTAAGCATCAATCAATGGAACGATAAGGTTACCAAGAAGGATAGCAAATGAAACAACTTCGGCACCAACGGCATCACGCAAAACTGCTGTGATAACACCAAGCAATGCGTAGTAGATGTACTTGCCAAGTTTTGTGATAGGTGCTGTTACGTAGTCGGTTGCCATAAAGATTGCACCAAGGAACAAACCACCACTCAAAATGGATGGAAGGAATACGCCAAGTGCATCAGTAAAGCCAGCGCCACCGATAAGCTCAATAACAACAGTGGTAACACCTGTTACAGCAATGTAAATAAGTGGCCAACGGAAGTTGAGTACACCACGGCAAACAAGGTATACACCACCAAGAAGCAACGCTACCTTGCTGATTTCACCAATACAACCGGGAACGCCTGTACCAATAAACAAGTCAAGGTTAGAAAGTGTGCATTTTGCTTCGCCCAAAACAGCTTGCAAAGGTGTTGCACCTGCTTGAACCGAACCGTATGTAAGTGGAGATGAGTAGGTTCTTTCAAAACCCATTGTACCACCAAAGCCTGCGCCAAAGGATATGTATGCAAAGATACGTCCTGCAATGGCTGGGTTGACAATATTTTTACCTGTGCCACCAAACAACATTTTTACCACTGCAATGGCAAAAACGCTTGCAAGCACAGCTGCATACCACTTGGAGTTTTGGTACAAGTTCATACCGATGAGCATACCTGTTACAACGGATGTGTAATCGAACTCGTCCAAAATTTGTTTGAAAGGTACCTTTGAGCAAAGTTTGTAAACAAATTCGGTAGCAACTGCGGAAACAACGGAAATTACCATCAGTATTGCAGATTGAATTGCGTATTGTGGATTTAGCAAACCCAAAAGCACACATCCAACGATGGTTGCAGGCAACAATGCAATGCAAACATCAATCATGATGCGCTTTGTGTTTGTGTTATCACGAATTTGAGGAGAACCAGAATTTACGTATCTCATATTACTTTATCTCCTTTGCTTTCATTTTTGTAAGTCTTACGCTTTGAACAATTGGGCGTTTTGCTGGGCAAACGTATGCGCACGTACCACATTCAAAGCAGTTCATTGCGCCGTACTTGATTGCGCCCTTAAAGTCGCCAACAGTTGCGTAAAAGTCAATCATAAGTGGGGTCAAAGCCATTGGACAAACGTCTACACAACGTCCACAACGGATACAAGGTGTTGGTAGCAAAGTGCTTGCTTCCTTGTCTGTAAATGCCAAAAATCCACTGTCTGTTTTGGTTGTGGTAACGTCAAGGTCAGGCAATGTAAAGCCCATCATTGGTCCACCCATAACAAGTTTTACTGTGTCTTCGGTGATGTTGTCGCACATTTCCAAGATGGATGCAAGTGGAGTACCAACACGAACGTCAATGTTCTTGGGACGGCGTACGCCTTGACCGGAAAGTGTCATAACACGTCTGTAAAGTGGACGACCGTTTACAACTGCATCCCAAACTGCGTATGCCGTTGCAACGTTGTTTACAATGCAACCTACTGCAGCTGGCAAACCACCTGTTGGAACTTTGCGTTTTGTGCAAGCATAGATGAGAGTTTTTTCAGCGCCTTGTGGATACTTTGCTTTGAGGTTTACAACAACAATGTCACCTGGGGTGATAGGACCTCTTTCGTCAACAACGCCATCCAATGCAAGCATTGCAGCATATGCCTCGGGCTTGTTTTCCTCAATGCCAATGTACACGTGTTGAACACCACAAGCTGTTGCAAGCAAGCGTACACCTTCAATAAACTCTTTTGTGCGTTCAATCATGATGCGATTGTCGCAGTTGAGGTAAGGTTCGCACTCGGCAGCATTGATAATCAATGTGTCAACTGGGTCTTTAGGTTGAATTTTTACAGCAGTTGGAAATCCTGCGCCACCCATACCAACAATACCAGCCTCAGCAATACGTGCAATAATTTGTTCCTTTGTGGGGTTGGTAAGTGGTTCAAGTGTTACAACCTTTTGTTCACCGTTAGACTTGATGTGAACAAAATCTGCCATACGGCCTTGGGCAGTTTTGCGTTTTACTACCTCTACAATTGTTCCACATACTGGTGAATGAATATTGGCAGAAACAAATCCATCTGCTTTGGCAATAAGTTGACCTTCGCAAACAGTTTCGCCAATTTCAACACACAAACTTGCAGGTTTACCAATATGTTGAGCAAGGCAAACGTAGTAGTCTGGTACGATGGGCATCAGCTCGATAGCAACATTTTCCGTCAAGTGTTTGTTATCGGGAACGTGACGACCACCTCTGAATGTCTTCATAGGGAAAAACACCTCCGTTAAAGATTAGAAAACTTGGTTTCTTAATTAAATATTTTACCACATACAATGCAATTTTGCAATAGAGTAAGCTACTTTTCTATGTTATAAATTAGTTATTTTTATATTAAATTTCTTTATGAAAAAACATTAATAAAAAACTGCTCAACAACAGTCGAGCAGTTAAAAATTTTGTATGTAGACGTGCAAATGTGTGCAACTATATACCTGTGTGTTGCAAAAATACACCAAAGTAAATCAACCCAAGCCTAACACGACAGTCAGTTTGCATTTGTACACTTTGTGTCCTTATTGTAACAAAGCCCACTGTACGCGCAAAGCCAGCCAATACGCAAGGTGTTAGTTGTTAACTTACCTTAATTTCGTTTGTAAACTCAATTTACAAAGCCAGCCAATACGCAAGGGTTACACCCTAGTCGTTGTCGACAACTTCGCGAGATTTGGTTGCAAGTTGGTCGTAGCGTATTTGCGCAGCAATCTTGTTGATGATAGCCTTTACCGATTGCTCCATCTTAGAGCCGGCAGAGTAATCGCCCTTCAAATAGAAGTCAACGCGTTTTTCATTTACAAGGTACTCGGCATCAGTTGGTTTGCGATACACACCAATTGCATAACCACCACGCGAGCGAATAAGTTTCATACTGGGCACGTCTGTAAGTCCATCGCCAAAGTAAATCATGTGATGGAAAGCCACAACGCGCTCGTCACGCGCCATGTACATGTTAAGTTTTTTGTCGTCGCCGATATCTTCGACACCCTTGTTGATGCGATACAAGTATTGCGTTTTGGCTGTGTAGTCGATAGCCTCACGTGGCCAAAGGATGTTGCCCTCTTCGTCATAGAGGTAGTCGCAAGCAAAGATGTTGTGGAAATGCTTTGCAATTGCGCAACCTTCAATCATAGATTTAAGTCCACAAGAGATGATGTAGTGACGAATTTCTACGCCCTTTTTGTCGCCGTAGGCATTGATGCGTTCAAACCAGTCGGTTACGCCATCAAAAAACTCTACCCCTTTGCCCATTTCCATCAAAGCCTCGCGAGTTAGAGGAATACCCTTTTCCTTGGCCATTTTTGCCATCAAGTACATGTACGTAAGGACGCTGTCCGTTTCGTTTTCGTGCGCGAACTTGTCGCAAGCGTCCCAAAACTGAGAGGGTTCCATTCCAAGAGAAGGAATAAAGGTAAACTCTTGCATGTCGCGAGTGGAAAGGGTATTATCAAAGTCGTAAATTAACGCTACTATTGTTTTTGCCATAAAATACCTACCTTTTTCGTTGGTAAACTACCAAACGAACATACCTGCACGTAGACAAAACCATTTACCTACACTACAAGTATATGTTGTAAATTATCAAAGTTTGAATACCACTGCCGTTTGTGGCTCGAGAATTGGTACATCCCCGTGGGTAGATGCACAACCCACTTCAAACAATTTTTCGCCAACGGGGCGATGGAGCATTTGCGCAACTGCCGTTGGGTTGATGGCAACAGCCAATTTGCCACGGCGATAGCAAAGTACACCACTCTTGTCGGAAACAAGCACTTCAAAGTCGCCATCAGCTTGCAAATCGGCGTGACTGTGTCTTAGCTGTGTAAGTGCGCGAACGTGGTTCAAAAGTGAGTTGGGGTCGTCAAGTTGTGCGCTAACTGTAGGCGCATCGTCACTGCGATCAACATCAAGATAAAGTTCTTCCACAGGGGCATTGCTAAATCCCAAGTTGGGCAGGTCTTTGTCCCACTGCATTGGGGTACGTGCGCCAGTGCGATGGTAACCACCTTCCTTAGATTTTTGTGGAAGATACTTCATACCAATTTCGTCACCGTAGTACATAAATGGTACGCCAGGCATTGTAAAGATAAATGTGTAAGCAAGACGAAGTTCGCTTTCGTCAAGCGTCCAGCTGATGCGTTCGTTGTCGTGGTTACCCGAGATAATACTCATATAACCGTTGCCTTTGGTTGCTTGGTAGTCACGAAGGTATCTTTCCAACATGATGGATGGCGATTGGTGCGCTGTCTTGCAGAAGTAACTTTTGTTTACGCCATCTACTTTGTTTCTAAACCCAATTTGGTTAATTGTGCCAGGGTGACAAAGTACAAAGTCGCAGTGGAAACCACCAAGGTTGATGGAACGGCTGGCGTTGCACCACTCGGAAATCATCACTGCCTCGGGGTAGTGTTTGTCCAACATAGTACGTGCCTTGTGCCACAAGCTTGCTGTTGCGCGCTTGCCTGGATCGTTTTTAACAAGGGAGTCGGCCATATCCACACGGAAACCATCACAACCACGGTCCAGCCAAAAACGCATAACGTCCAGCATACGGTCAAAGTTTGCTTGACAAATTGGGTGTTTGTAGGACATTTGCCAACTTGGGTCGGTAACGTCACTAAAACCGTAGTTCAAGGCAGGTTGACTGTT
>JAFTNE010000176.1 GCA_017452035.1 Clostridia bacterium | reverse complement strand
TGTATTGCAGTTTGTATCATCAAAACACCTACTGCTTGCCCCTTTTTGACTTTGCAACAGTTGATAATTTTG
The DNA here is from genome assembly GCA_017452035.1 of Clostridia bacterium. GTDB lineage: Bacteria > Bacillota > Clostridia > Christensenellales > CAG-314 > Fimimonas. The sequence continues at coordinate 5,951 of JAFTNE010000176.1, read as the reverse complement.
CCAAGGTGGTGTATAATGCTGGTATAACAATTGATTAGAGGCGCAAATGAACTGTACCCTTTGTCCACGAAACTGCAACGTGGACCGACAACTGCACACTGGGTTTTGTGGCGTTGGACAAATTGTCCTGTCACGCGTAGCTCCACACGCCTGGGAAGAGCCATGTATCTCTGGCGACAAGGGCAGTGGAACTGTGTTTTTTGCTGGGTGCAATTTGCGTTGTCGCTTTTGTCAAAACTACGATATCACAGTGCAACCACATGGTGTAAACGTTACTGTCGAGCAGCTGGCAGATATCTTTTTGTATGTTCAAAGCTTGGGCGTTGCCAACATCAATTTGGTAACAGCATCACACTTTGCCGATAAGGTAGCTCGGGCGCTTAGCCTTGCCAAGCCACATCTTACAATACCAGTGGTGTACAACACCAGTAGTTACGAAAAGGTGGATGCAATTAAGCAATTTGACGGCCTTGTTGACGTTTATTTGCCCGATTTGAAGTTTTACGACCAAACACTCGCCAACAGCTTTGCTTGCGCCCCAGACTACTTTGAAGTTGCCACAAAGGCAATTTGCGAAATGCGTAGGCAACAGCCTGTTGATAGGTTTACCGATGGCCACATGACAAATGGCGTAATTGTTCGCCACTTGGTTTTACCAGGATGTGTAGAGGACTCTAAACGGATATTAGACTGGATTGCATCATTTGACAAAAATTTGTATGTTAGTTTGATGTCGCAGTATTTTCCTGCGCGTTTTGACGGCAAATTTCCCCAACTCAACCGAAAACTGTTCAAGCACGAGTATCAAAGCGTTTGCAGTTATTTTCACAATGTAGGGCTTACCAACGGCTTTACGCAAGACGTTCAATCGGCAACGGTTGACTATCTTCCAAGTTTTGTAGATGACGATGTTATCTCGATACTAAACAAAATGCCAAAACTTTTTTCTAAATAAAGGACCAATATGAAAAAAACATCACTATGGCAGCTTTTTGCTGTGTTTTTTAGAACTGGCTTGTTTACCTTTGGTGGTGGCTATGCAATGATAGCCATTTTGCAGGAGGAACTTGTCAACAATAGGAAGTGGATTACCAACAACGATATGCTAGATATGATCGTTGTGGCAGAGTCTACCCCAGGGGTTATCGCCGTAAATACAGCAACCTCCGTAGGCTACAAGCAACGAGGCGTTTTGGGTGCAATTATTGCTACCTTGGGAGTTATTTTACCCTCATTTTTGATTGTATCTGCCCTTTCCTACGTCATTTCGGCATTTCAGTCAAACATTTGGTACCAAAGTGCGTTCAAGGGTATCCAAGCGTGCGTTACCGTTTTGGTGGTAAATGCTTTTACAAAAATGTTCAAGCAAATTCAGCAGGATGTGTATAACTATTTGGCACTTGTCGTAGCCTTTGCAGTGGCAACTTTTACCAATTTTAACGTCATTTTCCTCATTTTGAGTGGGGCTGTTTGTGGTTTGATAATTACACTTATCAAGTCAAAATCTACTGACGACAAGCCACTTGTAGTTGCCGATACGCAAGATATTGCATCACAAGATGACCAAACAGGGGAGGTGGACCAATGATTTACCTTTTGCTGTTTTGGGAGTACTTTAAGATAGGTTTGTTTACTATTGGTGGTGGCTATGCTATGTTACCTATGGTAATTCAAGTGGTAGAAAAACACCAATGGCTAACCACCGACCAATTGTACAATTTTATTGGTGTTGCTGAGTCTACCCCTGGCCCATTTGCCATCAATCTTGCGACCTTTGTGGGTACAATGGTTGGTAACGAACAATTTGGCTTTTGGGGTGGTGTGCTTGGTGCTGTTGTTGCAACCTTTGCAGTAGTGTTGCCATCACTTGTAATAATTGTAATTGTTTCCAAGTTGTTAGAGCAATTCAAGTCGTCAAAGTACGTTCAAGGTGCTTTGTACGGTATTCGCCCTGTGGTGGTAGGACTTGTACTTTCTGCAATGATTGGCATTGCTACCAACGTTGTTTTGCCCAATGTAGACCTCACAAACATTCCTTCCTCAAATGTAACGCCATTCAATTGGGTGTCACTAGTTATGATGTGTGCTTTTTTGCCCCTTTCAAGGCTGAAAATTAAAGGCAAAAAGGTTCATCCAATATTTATGATTTTGCTTTCGGCAGGACTTGGCGTGCTACTGTTTGGCGTGTGTAATATTTCAGGTTAAAAGGGTGGATTTTCACCAAGTTTGGTGTTGATTGCTTGCATTGTTACATATTTATTCTTTGCTATAACAAGGGTATTGCAAACCCTTTATATCTCAGTTAGTCAGTGCTAATAAAAAGTAAAATTTGTTCACAAAAGGGATAATTTAGTTGCAAATTTATTGCCACTGTGCTATAATTAATACACAAAATCATAGGGGTAAAAGGAGGTTACTGTGGAATTCAAAGATAGCGTAAAATTAGCTCGCAAGAAATTGTATCTCAGCCAAGAAATGCTAGCTAAAGAATTGGGCGTGGCTTTTGCCACCGTCAACCGTTGGGAGACTGGTCGTTGTAATCCTAATTATCGTGCGCAAAAAGCTTTTGCGGACTTTTGCAAAGCTAACGGTATTACGTTTGATGAGGAGAATTAATACCCAATTATTGGCTGTAAAAGATTTTGACAGAAAAAAGCAGACTGATCTAATCAATCTGCTTTTTTTATTGTTTTTTCTATGTACAAATCTTACAAACTAAATTATGGCTCTCAGTACAAAGTTGACAAGGAAAAATCCCCCAATGGCGTAAATTACAGGGCTGACACTTTTTCCTTTGCCAGTAACTAACATTAGTAAGGAGTAAACGATAAGTCCCATACCCAATCCGTCCGAAATTGAGTAGCTCAAAACTGACATAATTACTATCACAAAGGATGTTATTGCAACAATAGGGTCTTTCCAGTCGATATCTTTCAAGCTTTTGAACATTGATGCGCCGACGCTAACAAGAGCAAAGGATGTAACTGGTGTAAGCCCGTTTATTGGTGCAAATACTGTAAAGGCTGGGTAAAGTAGGGAGGATAGCGCAAACAATAGTCCTGCAACAATAGGCGTGATTCCTGTTTTTGCACCAACAGAAATGCCAATGGACGATTCAGCTAGAGGCGCAACGGTAGACGTTCCAAACAAACCACAAAGAAGTGCACCAGTAGCGTCGGCCATCATAACCTTTTTACCATCAAGCAATTGTCCATTAGCGTCCAAAACACCACAGTCCTTACCTACTGCAATTAGCGTGCTGGTTGCGTCAAACAAGCTTACAAATACCATCGAAAATATTACAGCCACTGCTGATACGTTTGCCAACGTGCTAGCAAAGTCAAAGCATTTGCCAAAGTTGTCAAAAAATGCGCCAAAGTTTTGAGCAATATTGGAGTAACTAGTGCTAAACTGAGGCATACCCTCAACGCCACATGCACCAAGTATCAAGCCTACAATAACCGTTATGCCCATTGTTATTGCCAAGGATAGTTTTCCCAATATACCCTTTGCTTGTGATAGTGCAAACGATAGCAAAATTGCGCCCAGTCCCAGCAATACAGTGGGATTGTTGAAGGTGTCCAACGTGGGCAGGCCACTTTCAAAGCTGATAATTCCACAGCCTTTCAAGCCAATCATTGCAATAAATGCGCCAAGACTAGCAGTTATTGCCCCTTTGATACTGTTTGGTATGGCATTTACAATCCACTGACGTAGTGGTGTTATTGTGATAACAAAAAATATCACACCAGATACAAACACTAATGTCAATGCCTCAGTCCAAGTAAAGGCCATTTTGGATGACGCGCAAACGGTATAGGCAATGTAGGAGTTCATACTCATGCCAGTGCACAATACAAGTGGTGCGTTGCCCACAAACCCCATTACAAGGCAAGCTATGGCCGAGCAAAGAGCTGTGCCAATAAATATTGCCGTCATGTTAGAGTCGGGGATACTGCCCAAAATTCCTGCATTTACTGGTAATATGTATACCATCGCAAAGAATACAATTACGCCAGCAATAAGCTCTCTACTAATCGTAGATCCACGCTCGCTCACGCGAAACAATTTATCAATTTTTTGTATAAGTTTTTTCATGTATATTTCCTTTGTTTGTTGTTTATTATACCACAACACTTTACAAAAAACAATAGACAACGGAAAATTAGTTACCGTTTTAGCAAAAAAAGAGTATCAAGTGATACCCTTTTTTCTGTATTTGTGCCATTTTGTTATTTCAAAACAATTCTAAAAATATTTGAACCATGCTTTGGTGCACGATACTTTTTGTCAAGCTCTGGCCCGCAGGAGTTAGAGCCAATTCCACTCATGGCAATATCAAGGTTGATGTACGTTGCAGTGGGCTTTTTAAGTTCAAAATTGTGCTTGGCATTTTGTAGTTCTTCCGTTGAGTAGGGCAAAATGCTAAAAGAAAATGGTTTTAGCGCAGTGATGTTGGCAACGTGATCTATCATTAACTTTGTTGTGCCAAAGTGACTGCCATTTTCTTGTGGCATCAAATAGTTTTGGAAGTTGTATTGCACCGTTGTGTGGTATTCGCCAAAGCTACTTGCAATATGCTTGTCAACGTAGCTTTCATATGGGCCATAACCAAAGTAGCCAAATGATTGGTAACGCTTGTCGAGGGCAAATTCAAATCCTATACGAGGGAGGTAGTCGATGTAGTTAGCCATGGTGTAGTCAAATTGCAAATCGATACCTTTTGCAAAGGGCGTGATGGTCATGGTTTAGTGCAACAGTGGTTGCAAACAATTTTTTACCAAACGACCTTTGTAAATAGTTGATGTTTCATTTGTTTCTACGCTATCGAGCACTTGTGTGTAGCCAACAAGGTTTTCCCATTGCTTTTTTACTTCTCTTTCGTTATCGATAAACGCACGGAAAACGTTGATGGAAAATGGCTTTGTAAAGGTAAAAGTGCCAATGGATGCAAGTTTACCATTGTCGTCTACTTTGAAAGTAACTTTGCTGGAAAAATCTGCCTCTTGCAAAGAGCATAGTGGAATTACCGTTTCATTTTCACGCTTGCCACCGTAGATGGCTTTTATTTCGCAAAGACTACTCTTGATTTGTCTGTCTGGTGTTACAAGGCCGTCTACGCAAAAGTTTCCGTCATGCTCACTTTCGCCAAAATCTCCACCATAAAGATATTTTGAACCAACTTTTACTGCGTGATCACACCATTCCCAAACGAAAGCCCCTGCAAATCGGTCACTTTTGTCAATTTGTTGCCAGTAGGCATGGGCATCACCACAACTGTTGCCCATGGCGTGGATGTATTCGCACAGGATGTAGGGACGTGTTTCTTGCTTGTCTTTGAGATATTCGTCAAAGAAGGAAACTGGCGCATACATTTTGCTGACAAAGTCCACCCTGTTTGTATAGTAGTCGGGGTGACCTGTCCAAATGCTTTCGTAGTGAACGGGTCTTGTGTCGCGCGCATGAAGGTAGTCGGCACCTTCGTAAAACATTTTGCCATATCCAGCTTCGTTGCCCAGTGACCAAATTACAACACAGGGAAAGTTTTTGTCGCGTTGGTAAAGGTTTGCCTCGCGATCCAAAACACTTTGGTCCCAAATGCCTTTGTCTGTATAGCTTTGCCACAAGTAGTAGTCGTAACCACCTTGAGATGTTGCAACGCCGTGGGTTTCCACGTCTGCTTCGTCCATAACGTAAAAACCAAAGTAGTTGCAAAGTTGGTAAAACTCCGGCATGTTGGGGTAGTGGGATGTTCTAATAGCATTGACGTTTGCCCACTTCATTAGTTTTAGGTCCTTCACAATTTCCGAAAGGGTAACGGTTGCACCAGTTACTGGGCTACTTTCGTGACGGTTTACACCTTTTAGTTTTTGATGTTGTCCGTTAATCTTAAATACGCCGTTTTCTATTGAAACTGTGCGTATTCCCACCTTTTCCACAATTTTTTCGCC
>JAFTNE010000175.1 GCA_017452035.1 Clostridia bacterium | reverse complement strand
AGCAACAACCAACAATGTACGACCAAACACTTTGCCGAGGTTTTTGATTACCAATGCAAGGCCATCACGGAAGGCAATGCCCACCTTTTGACTGTCGTTGCAAACAACAGATGGCAAACAAAATGCCATAATTGTATGACGCATTGCATACAGCACTACTGCAATCAACGCTACGGGTATAATTGCCCACCAGCCAAAAATTAGCATGCAAATTATGCCCATGGCAACACTTGCGCCAATGATAAGGGTATCAAACACAAGTGCAAGCAACAGTTGCAACCCAACAAATGCTACCGATCTACCTGCTTTTTTGAACAAAAACCAAGTAAATGGACGTGCCGAGTTGGAGCTCATAAATTCGTCAATTTGGTAGCCAACAGCAATATCTGTACAGGATACCAAAAAACGATAAATCAAAAATACAACAATACAAATAATTACCGATACTTCCACACGGTTCCACATGTTGGGTACCGACTCGATAGCCTGTTTGATGGACATTGTAAGAGAACTAAGGTCCTCGTTGATGAAGTGGTCTACGTTAAACGTACCATTAACCAGCGACTGCACTGTGTGCGCGATGGTATCGTTTACGCCGTTGGACTGAAACGCGTTCAACACGTCTTGCGTGATAGGTCCAAAAGCAAAGGTTGCCAATGCAACAAACAACGCAAGTGCCAGCACTTGAAACAACAACGACTTTACAAATGCCTGCCAGTTTACAAGGGCAATACGTAGGGTTTTGGAAAATAACATCTATTTGCCCTCCTTAACCGATAAGTACGCGAGAAATATCTTTGCGCTCGCTACCAAGTGTTTTGTGGTGAATGGTAAATGCCAAACATGGAACGTAGTAGATTACAAACATAAAGAACAATGCATGGATTACGTATCTTGCTGCTGGGAAAACAAAGTCCAAAAATACTATCAAAACGTGTACCAATGCAAATACAACTGCGTGGCCAATGCAAGATTTAGTATGCTTGGACATTTCGCGAATGGAGTAGGAAAGCGCCACGTTAAATGGATAGTTTTCCGAATAGGAAAGTGGAAAACAAAGTAGCATCAACATCCAAATGTACACTACCGCGACAATTGTCAAGCAAAGCAGTACAAGACCAATGATGATAACGGCATTCATTGGCAAAATTTTGTCCAAAAGGAACATTATGCCAAATGCCACAAATTGCAAAAGTTGGTAAGCTACTGCAAAACAAGCGCAAAACAAAAGCATAGAAGGCATAACCTTTGTTGCGCTTTTAAGTGGGAACATTACAAAGCCACCAACGCGCATATGACGGGATACCTTTACAACCAACAAGCTGAAAGTTACTGCCAAAAGCACAAAACTGATTGCGCCAAACAACAATGTGTCAGCTTGGTTTACAAGGGACATACCATGCATAATTTCGTTGAGGTAGGTTTCCTTGGTAAGTGTGCCGTCATTCCAAGCGTGGAAAAATGCCGTTTCGGTGCTAAAATTGGCAAACACTGCCATAAACACAGAAACAGGTAACACCAAATAGATATAGTGCCAAAAGTTTCTAAAAAAGTAGGAAACTGCCGAAGGACTTTGATATCTCATAAAGTTCTTCCTCCTTTGTTTACGTTGCTACAAACGTTGTTACAACATATGCCCAGTTT
>JAFTNE010000174.1 GCA_017452035.1 Clostridia bacterium | reverse complement strand
ATGCGTAGGTACCATGCAGAGGCAAACTCGTCAACAGCTATTGGCTTTGACGCATCAAGTGGATGGGCAGACAACACCACATTTACTTTGAACAATGGTGACTATGCCCTTGCATGCCACGACCCCTACCAACTAAAAAATACCCAAGAAAAGTGGCAATCAATTTCCAACTTCTTCCAGCAAATGAAAAACACTCAACCAAACACCTACTATCTAAACAATACCAGTGGTTACATCCCAGGACTGTTTGATATACCAAACTTAAACCAAGTTTGCAAACATATAAACGTTGTACTTTTGGCTGAATTACGAAACACAAAAGACATAAAAGGCATTGTTGCTTGCGACCATATAACCAAGGAAATCGCCAAAGAAATAGTAAGTCTTAACTTTAAATAAAACCACAAATTTACATCAAAAAAACAAGCCACTTGAAGAGAAAATCAGGTGGCTTTTTGATTTTAAAAAACAATTTAATACCTATTGGATGATGCAAAACAATTGCTTTTGCGTAGACATTAATTGCTAAATTTTATAAATATTTTTGTCAAATTTGTCAGCATAAACACTCGCATTTTGGAGATTTTTAGATAAATTTCGACAAACAATTTAATAAATATCACGTTGCATAAAATAGCTAAAACAGTAATTATCGACTAATTTCAAAAGAAAAAGCGAACGATTTGATAAAAAATCGTTCGCTAATTTTATAATTTTATAATTTTGTACTTGCTGGCAAAATTTGCTTATTCTACGCTCAAAACGTAGTAGTACAAAGGTTGTCCACCGTAGTGAAGGATAACTTCTGCATCGGGGTGAGACTCTTGCAATTTTTCAGCAAAAGCTTCTGCCTCGTCAGCAGTAACGTCAGCACCGTAGTACAAAGTGATAACTTCTTTGTCCTCTGTCATCATGCTATCAATAAGCTCGGTTGTAACAGTTTCCATATCCTTGCCAACCTTGACAATTTGACCCTTATCCAAACCGATAACGTCACCCTTTTTGATGGTGAGGTTGCCAACAACTGTATCGCGTACAGCATAGGTTACTTGACCTGCATCCAAATCGGTAAATGCGTCTGTCATGTTTTGAAGGTTTTCGTTCAAAGGTGCATCAGCGTTGTATGCAATAACTGCTGCAAGACCTTGAGGGATATCCTTTGTTTGAAGAACGAAAATGTTGCGATTTTTGATCAAAGTACGAGATTGCTCTGCAGACAAAATGATGTTTTTGTTGTTTGGCAAAATGATAACGTTTTCTGCATTGATTTTGCGCACTGCTGCTGCAATGTCATCAGCAGATGGGTTCATTGTTTGGCCACCTTCTACAACTTGGTCAACAAGCAAATCTTTGAAGATAGCACTAAAACCATCACCAGCGCAAACGGCAAGCAAACCAACCTTTTTGCGTTCAGCTTCGTACTTGGCACGAAGTTGACGGTTTTGCTCCATCATGTTTTCAATTTTTACCTTGTCCAACTCACCAAGAGACAATGCCTTTGTCAGAGCTTTGCCTGGTGTGTTTGTGTGAACGTGAACCTTGATAAGGCTAAGGTCGCCAATGCAAATTACCGAGTTACCAATTTCATTTAGGTAATCGCGAAGTT
>JAFTNE010000173.1 GCA_017452035.1 Clostridia bacterium | reverse complement strand
TTGTAAAATATTTTGAAATGTCCTAACTTTATGCTATGTTAGAGTATTGACATTTGCCACGTTTGAGTGTAAAATTAAACAAAGGTTAAGTATTTACACCAAAGGAGAAAACCATGTACCACATCATTGTAAATCCAAAGGGTGGCAAGGGCAAAAGCCTAAAAGCACTAAAAAAAGTTTCGCAAATACTAAGTGATAACAACGTTCAGTTTGAAGTGCACTACACCGAGCGAGCTGGACACGCAACGGAAATTGCCAGAGAGCTTTCCCACCAGGCTGATTGCAAAATTCTTGTAATGGGTGGCGATGGCTCTTTCAACGAAGTTTTGTGTGGTATCGAAAACTTCGAAAACGTTACGTTGGGGCTTATTCCCTGTGGCACAGGTAACGACTTTGTGCGTGCAAGTGGTCACCCCACAAACATCAAAAAGGCGATGGACGTAATTTTGAAAAACCAACCACAGTACGTGGACTACATTCAACTGAGCCACGGACGCAGTTTGAACGTGTTGGGTGCTGGCATGGACGTTGACGTGCTGTTGAAGTACGCATCAATGAAAGGCAACGGCACAATCAAGTACTACATGGCGCTTTTCCACACCTTGGCGCATGCAAAGTTCCACCGCTTGCGCATCACTGTTGACGATGGCGAACCAATGGAACGCAGTGTGTTTATGATTGGTATTGGCAACGGCAAGTACATTGGTGGTGGTATGCCCGTTTGCCCAGATGCGCAAATTGACGATGGCAAGTTGAGCATTGTTGTTATCAACGAACTACCCAAAAACAAAATTTTGGGCGCAGCATTGAGATTTTTGAAGGGAACGCACGTCAAACTTGATGCCGCAGAGGTGTTTGAAGGCAAAAAGGTACTTGTGGAAATTTTGGATGACAGTCAATTTGAGGCTGACGGCGAAATTTTGCCACCAATGCCACAACTTGAAGCGCAAATTGTAAGTAACCAACTTAAAATTTTTAGATAATTGATGTTTTTGAGGACATTCTCTTGTTTTTGAGGGGATGTTCTTTTTTTATGCCTTTAGGAAAAGCTAATGTCGTACCTCTCATATAAACAATGTTTTTTATAGCGAAAATATTGCATTAGCGTGGTAAAAACAGTAGGTATGCCAATGCGTTTTAGGTTGGCGCTGAAAGTGCAACGGGCAAATTTAACTTAGCCCTCTCCGTCAGCCCCTTGACTGCCACCTCTCCCATAGGGCGAGGCTTTTAGGGCGTTTTGACTATACGCAACTGTTGCAAGTAAATTTGCATTGTTTTCAACGTATGGTAAAAACAGTAGGTTGTGTCAATTCAATTAGCAAAGTAGCTTTGCTACTGTTTGAAACACAGTTACCAGCTAGTTTGAGTATTTAAAAACCTTTTGAGTATTTTTTAGAATAACATATCGCAAAAAACATCATTTGCCAAATAAAAAGGGACGAAAAATCTCGTCCCTTGGTGTTGTTATTCTTCGCTGTTTTGCAGTCGGTTGTGAGCATCAACCTTTTGTTGTTGTGCGTTGAGCTTTTTTTGCTTTTTGTTGAGTTTTTTACTCTTTCTACTCAATTTGAAAATTTTGGACAACGTGGAAATAAGCTTGATAAACAAAATAAATCCACTGATAAGCATGGTTACAAGTGTTACGATGTTGCCGTCAGCCTTCCACGCCAAAAGGTTTTGCGCCAGTGTTAAACCGGACATTCCAATAAACAGCAGGTTGGACAGCGTTCGCCAAAGTTTGAGTTGCACTTTGAACTTTTTGTTGTCCATGGACATTTGCTTGGAGTTGTTGCTGTGCTTGATGAGTGTAATTACAAACACCAAGATGTACACAACGGTAACAGCCAACATCACCCACAGCAGGTTGCCAAAGTCGCCCCACTTTTTGAATACCCAGTAAAGGGAGTTTCCAATAAAAAACAACGTTGTGATGACGTCAAAAAACATCTTCACTCTGCGTGCCTTTTGAACCGTTTTGTTTACGCTTTCGGTAGCGCGAGTAACAATGCCCTTTTTCTTGGGTTGCTCCGTTTGTTGAGGTTGGTTGTTAACATCCGTCTTTTGCAGTTTGTTAGCGTTTTTCTTTTTACCAAAAATCATTGTACGTTCCCCCTCTTTTGTTTGATTTGGCGCAAAGCACTTTGTGAAATAATACCATCATCAAGATGCTTCTTTTGCCTGTAAATAAAAAGCTTTTTTGCAACACGTCCTAACCATTTTGTCTGGTTGTGTTTAGATAAAACGTGTAAATACAAAGTAGATAGCACCCTTTGTTTGAGAGCTATCTACTTGGTTTGTTTTGCGTTGTTTAACCAAACGTGTAAGTGATTACAACGTCACTACCGTTTGCTGTGTAGCTAATTGTGATAGAGCCGTAAGTTTTTACATTAACGGAAACCTTTGCGTTTTCGGCACCAGCAATATCACTACCCAAAAATGCATTGAGGTCGGAGATATCTGCTGTAAAAGTGCCATCCTTTGTTTGGGCATTGGCAAGGCAAGTTTCGCTAAAAGTCATATTGAGTGCTCCAACGTTTGTAAAGTCGTAATCTACGCCATCGCCAGTGGATTCTTTAACTTTGCCATTTTCTATTATTGCTGTGCCACTTTTTGTAACAATTTGTTTGCTTGGAACAGTGATTGTGTTGCCATCCATCTCAAAGGTTGCATACTCTTGCCAAGTGTAGGCAACGTGCTTGGTTGTGTCGTTAAGAATGAGGCAAACGATATCGTTAACAAGGCCAGATGTTTCGCCACTTTTGTTAACTGTTACTTTGATGGACATTTGAGAGTACTTGGTGTCCGTCATTTCGTTGAGTTTGTCGTAAGTTACAGCTTGATCGCAAGAGGTCAAGCACATTGTTGCCAACAACAAAATTACTACTACAAAAATAATCTTTTTCATATTGCTTTACCTCCTACTAAAATACCTTTTTCAAAAGCACCAAAGCTACTGCCAAAGCCACTGTTAAGCTTACAATTTGTACGGCTACGCCAATTGCATTGCCAGAGTTTGTGTTTTGCGTTGTTGCTTGACTGTTGTAGTTGTTTACTTCTGCTTTGAGTGTATTGAACTCTGCTGTTACTTGCGCTTTTTGTTCGGCGTTCATTGCGTTGTAAAGTTCTACAGCTGTTTTGATTGCTGTAAACTTGGCATCCATTGTTGTTGCGCTTTGGATGTCTGCAACTGCCGACTTGAAAGAAGTTACTGTTGTATCAGGTGTTACCACTGGTGGAGTTACTGTGCCACCACCTTGACTACCACTGCTTGTTGTGATGGTTACACCAGCAAGATAGATAGATCCCAATCCAGATGTTCCAGATTGCGCTGGAACACACTTGATTGTTACAATACCACTTACTGCACTGTTTGCAGTAAACGTAACAGTTTGGTTTGCCCCCTTGCCAACGCTTGCTGAATTTTGACCATTGCATGTAAGAACAACATCTCCCACTTTGACCGTTACTGTAATTGCTATATCTTTGTTTTCTGAAATATCCAAAGTGATACTTGATACGTTGCTTACTGATGTTGCCGAAGAGATTGATACGTCACCATTTTCCTTGAGGAATTGCAAACCTCTGCCGTTGTCATCCCAGTTATCTACTGCTCTGCTTGCTGTAAAGCTTACGTCACCTGTGCCAGCGAGAGTTGTCGAGCCAGTTGAGTTTTGGAAAGTTACTTCGATTGTATCGCCACTTGGTTGAGTTACTGTGCCACCACCTTGACTACCACCACCGACTGTTATACCACAGCGTGTACAGGTACCATTAGTTGTTGTGTGTCCAAGTGCAGAACCTTGTGTTGCACCACAAGAGCAGGTTGCAGGCTTTGTGCATGTTGCTTGACCGAAAACACAAGTGTGAGTTGTACCACCACCTTGACCAGCATCCACAATAGAGTAATAAGTGTAGTCAGTTTTATTTGGACCTGTACCCATTTCGGGTTTTTGCGTTGTATTGTTGATACGGATGTATCCTTCCAAAAGAATTGTGTTGCCAACGCTCAAATTGAGTTCAGCAGTTGTTTTGGGGTTGGCTGTGTTGATGTAAAGTGTTTCGTTTGTGGAACTATCTTTGATTTCAAGACCTTTACGGTATGTGTTGTTTTGGACAGTACCAGCATTAACTACTTGACCTTTGACAAACACTTTGTTGCTTGTACCACTTTTGAGATTATTACCTACTTTTAGTGCGTCAGCAACGGTATATGGGTCAGATTGTGTGCCAGCGTGAGTTGTTTTTACTTCCAACACTTCTCCACAACGTGTGCATTCGCCATCAGCATTTGGTGCTGTGTGTCCAAGCGCAGAGCCTGTTGTTGCATAGCAAATTTTGCAGGTTGCAGGTTCGGTACAGGTTGCTGGAGTATAGTCACAAGTGTGTGGATCTGGCTTGGGAGGTGTTACACCATTAGATTGAGATGGCGTTGGGTAGTTGGTGGGAACTTCCTCACCAAACAAAAGGAAAGCGTACTCTGGGTAGTCAACAAAAGCGTTACGTGTGCCAGTGATGGACTCAACGGCATCGTTACGACCCATTTCCCATGTGTCAACGGGGTCGGCCTCCATCCATTCCAAAAGGACTTCCAAACTTTCCATTACACCACTTGCGCCCCACATATAACTTGTGTTGCCCCAACGAGTGTAAACGTAAAGGCATATTCTGGATACGTCACCACGAAGGTCGTATTTGCCGTTGCTTTCGCTGTTTGGATTGTAGAAACCACTACTTTTACCAAAAGCTGTATTACCACGGGAGGAGTTTTCGCTTGTGGAGGTAGGACGAAGCATCATGATGTCGTTTTCAGCCGATCCTGAACCTTTGCTGTTTGGCCAAGTGTGTTCACGATTCCAAGAACCGTCCCAGCTTGGACCGATAGACTTACCGGAATAGAAAGAGGAAATTGCTCCACCACCATTTTGACAATCGGTATACCTGTATAGACCTCTTGTTTCATCATAGCTGGTTATATGAGAGTGATTGTCCGTCATCAATTTTTTGAGAGCCTTGTACAATGCACTGTTTGGGGCATTGTCTCTGCTCGTGCCACCACTTGTGTTGGCAAGCACTTGGAATGTGTAGCTACCTGTGTAAAATGCTTTTGCATTGTCGGACAATGATGTTGCCACTTCGCCACGAGTACCCCAGTTATAGATGTAACTTGCGGCAAAAGCTTGCGCTGGCACCAAAAGTGCTGTCAGTGCAAATGCAAAAATTAAAATTAGCAGTGTTATTTTAGAGAGTTTTCTTGCCATAGTGTACCTCTGAAAATAATGTTTTTTCTTGTGTTTTGTGTGTTATGTGTCGTGTCCCAATATGTGCTTGGAACGTTTAGGTTATTGAAATAGTTTTGTAGCTAAATTACCTGTGCCAAGAGCTTGCGCACCAATGTCCATTTGATTTTTTGTTTTGGAGCGACAAAATTTTTGCGCTATGCAAACTGCTGAGCAATTTTTTGCAAAATTGTGTAGTCGGCTGGGCAAAAATGGTAGTTTTGCATTTCCGTTGCAGTTACCCAACGTATATCGTTGTGTTCAAGTTTTTGTGGTGTACCACTTGTTATTGTTGTCAAAAACAACGTTAGGTGCACTGTTACGTCATCATACTCGTGGGTTAGGTCGCAAAAAACTTCCGTTGGATGGACGATTATTGCAAGTTCTTCGATGCACTCGCGCACCAAAGCATCCCTTGGGCTTTCGCCAAGCTCCACCTTGCCACCGACAAACTCCCACAGCAATGCCCTTGCTTTGTTTGCAGGACGCTGACAAATGAGAAACTTGCCCGAGGCATCTTGTATTAGTGCTGCAACTACGTGTATTGTTTTGTTCATAACTACCTTTGGTTTGTAAATCGTTTGGGTCTCGATAGGTAGCACAACCTCTACCAAATAGCATTATACCATACAAAAGTTTATTTGTATACAAATAAGGGGAAAAACAGTTAGATAAATTGTTCACTATTTACCATTGTATGTAATCAATTGTGAGCATTGGCAATATCTCAAAGGTGTTGAGCAACCACAAACAAAAGCCTTTTGTGTAACGTTGACAGAAATTGTTATTTATCCGTTTGTAAAACGTTTTGAATAAATTCAATTAGCCGCAATTGTCTTGAAAATATTTGTTAATATTGTCATCTACAACGCCCCTCAACAGTTGAAAAATAAAGATAAGTGTGGTATAATTAATACATCAAACAAACGAGGTAAATTTATGCATTGGTTTTGGTGGGTAGTTATTGGTCTTGCAGCAATGTTTATTTTGGGACATCTTTGTGAAGATAGACCCGGAGTTAGAAACGTGATTTGTTGCCTTATTGCGTTGGCATATCCAATTATGGCAATTATCAACATCGAAAGCGAAGGCTTTGGATTTGTTGGCTGGACAATTGTTGGTGCTATCGTTTGGGCCTACTACAAATTTGTGGCAGACTTTGCAGAATCAGTGGAAGACCGTGATTTTCACGGCGACATTGTGTTGCAAGCCATTGCAAACTTTGATGCTTTGAGCTGGATTTATGGTGGAGCCGAACTCGGTCCTGTTGTAGCTGTAATTGTGTCCATAGTTATTGCTCTCATCTGCGCAGCAATCCCCGTTGCATTGGTATTTGTATTTGCCGAAGTGAGCGTAGTGTTGTCCTGCATAATGCTGTTTTTGCCATTTGTGTACAGCATCATTTGCACAATTATTTATTTTAGAGAAGAATACTAATTTGACAAATTAAAAACGAGTAACCGTAGTTGGTTGCTCGTTTTTTTTGCGTCATTTTACCGGTAATTTGCACCATTTTTTGCGATACGTGCATTGTTTTTTAGCAGTTGCGTTACACAATATAGTTGCAATAAATATTCA
>JAFTNE010000172.1 GCA_017452035.1 Clostridia bacterium | reverse complement strand
CAAAAGCGCTCACACTTTGGATCTCCTGCATGAGCAGGTGTGAGGGCAAACAATTTAACTAACAAGGACTTTTTCTATGAACAACATCTATTTGCGTGCGCAACAAATGATACTTGCCGACAAGTTCAAGCACAACAAGGAAGATTTTTTCCGTCAATTTACGCAACTGCTCAACGACTACGTCAACTACGACTGTGTAACGGTGGAAACAATGCAGGGCAAACAACTAAATATGGTTATTACCGTTACCTTAAAGGACAAGTAGTGTAAACTTTGCATATTTGCCAAACTTGGCGCATACCATATCTCAAACAACGGAGGTACCAAACTATGCAAACAAACGTAAACACTGTGGTATGTGATGCTCAAGAAACCGACTGGCTTGACCTATCTTACACCGAGCGCAAATACATCCAAACGGAAAAACCACGCAAAAAAATGAAAACTATCTTTAAGGTTTTGATTGTTGTTGCCGTGTGCGTAGCCCTTTTTGGTGGCGCATTGCTTATCGATAACGACTTTTCCACTGACGTATTTGCAACCGTGCAAAAGGCGTACACGTCAGTTTTGGCATTTTTTAACGATGCTACACCAACAAACAACACAATCACATTGCCCGTAAACATCACCTTGATAGACAGTGCCGATGGCGTATCCACCTTTGGTGGTGGCAAGGCAACGTTGTCTTTCACAAAGGGAACGGTTAGCTCAGTGGACGAAACAAGCGTAACTGTTGCAATAGATGACGACACAACAATTACCTACTCTAACCTTACTACCGTTTTTGTTGCCGTTGGCGACAGTGTTGAGGCAAACACACTCATTGGCAAGTACCAAGGCACATTTTCTACTGTTATTTCCGAAAGTGGCACAGTGGTAACACAGGTTGTTGCAAGCGACACTCAACTTACGTGGCAGGCATAAAACTAAAAATTAACGCCAGTTTTTGGCTGTTTTTGGCACTGGCACTGTACTTTAAGCGTGGATTTTTCGCCCTTACGTACACGTTGGCAGTGCTTTTGCACGAATGCGCCCACTACGTTGTTGCGCGCAAGCTGTTTTACCGATGTCAACAAATACAGCTGGGCATATTTGGCGCAGTGCTGTATGGCGAGTTTGACAGCGTCACGGCAACCGATCGCATCAAAATTGCCCTTGCAGGACCGTTAACCAACCTTGCTCTTTGCCTGTTGTGCTTTGCTCTTTGGTGGATGTTTCCCGAAAGTTACCCCTTTACGCAGGATTTCTTTCAAGCAAACATCAGTATGGCGTGCGTAAACTTGCTACCCTTCTATCCATTGGATGGTGGCAGAGTAGTAACGGGCATTTTGCAACAAAAGCGTGACGTTGATGCAACACACATTGTCAAAAAAGTAACGGTGGCATTTTCACTGTTACTTTTTGCTTTGTTTGTGGTATCCCTTTTTACCCGTCACAACCTGTTTAACTTGGGGCTGTTTGCCACCTTTTTGTTTACTGGTGCATACAGCAAACCCATTGGCCAAACGTATGTAAAAAGCGCCTACGTCTTTGCAAAAAGCTACTTTGTCGCCCACGGTATGGAAAAGAAAACACTTGTATTTACCACTAAAAACACCTTGGCAGACGTTGCCAAACGCATGCAAGGTAACTACCTTTACGCATTGGAAGTAGTCAACGATGATATGCAGGTTGTAGCTTGCTACTCCATTGCCGAGCTGGAAAAAATTATTATCACAAAGCCCATTTTTACACAGCTAAAGGATTTAAAAAGATAACACAACCAAAAAAATGTTGAAGCGAAGGTCTGCAAATGCGATACCTTCGCTTTTTTATTAGAAATGAATATAGTCAACATAGTAATGTCATCAGTAGTTTTTTATTCAGTACACTTTAGAAAAAATAATAATCTGTATAGCACATACTTCAGTAGATATATATACAATTGCTTGCGATTGTGCTATAATACCCTAAAAGGGAGAAAACTATGCTAGATAATTCAAATGTAACACTTAAACCTTGCAATGAAAAAGAGAGTCGATATGGTCAACAATTGAATAGACAAGTGGGGCTGACAAATAATACGAATCAAAGTATTATAGTCGAATCTATTCAGATAGATATAGAACGCCATATTGCTGAAGATAACGGAAAGGGCACTGGCTCATATAACGATCACAAAATTCATTCTATTTCTATATGCGATATCGATAGTATGAGTGGGGTTGAGTTTGAGAAATACCTATGTAATCATTTGCTTGTAAAATTAGGATATTTTTGTGAGATGACAAAAGCATCAACGGATCAAGGGGTTGACATTATTGCAATTAAAAATAATATTAAAATTGCGATACAAGCAAAGTGCTAT
>JAFTNE010000171.1 GCA_017452035.1 Clostridia bacterium | reverse complement strand
ACAATGTAAATACCCCAATTCATTTTTTTGAAGTAAAGCAGTGGACAGCTCATTTTGATGATGCAACCCCTGCAGGGGTTGTTTGCTATTTTTCATAGCAAACGAATTTTACACGCGTAATTTGTAAAAATTTTTGTGGAAAAGTTTGCAAATTTCAAAACTTTCGTTTAGTCATCACAAATGGAGTACGAATGAAAATAGATTACAAACAAAAACTGCAAAGTCGCCCTGTAAAACGTCCTAGTTTTTTTGCTCGAACCTTTTTCCGTGTGTGGACGACCATCAAATGTCGTCACGACAGGGTACAGTTTACATACGAATTTGACAAAAACATCCTCAAAAAGCAACAAATTTTGTTTTTGTCAACACACGCATCCCGTAACGATTTTTTCTACACAATGCGTGGTTTGGGTAGATGCGACCTCAACATTGTTGCAGGGTTTCAAAACTTTTTTGCCAGCAAAACAAACTACTTTGGTATGACGCAAATGAACGCAATACCCAAGTTGTTGTATCAACCAGATACCTCCTGCACACGCAAGATGCTCAAGGTAATCAAGTCGGGTGGCAGTTTGGCACTTTTCCCCGAGGGAATACAGTCCCTTTCAGGTAGTACACATCCAATAAACCCAGCAACTTGCAAGTTCATCAAAAAGGCAGGAGTTCTGGTAATTTTGGCAAACACACAAGGCTCTTACCTTACTTGCCCTCGATACATCAGGGAGGAAAAGCGTGGCAAAGTTTTTGTAAACTACAAAATTTTGTTTACGCCTGACGAGCTAAAACAACTTACTGAAGATCAAATCTACCAAAAGTTGATACAAAACTTCCGTTATGACGACTTCGCCTTCAACAAAACAGCTCGTATCAAGTACGTTGGCAAAAGCCACAACGTAAAGGGTATTGATAACATTTTGTACATCTGCCCAAAGTGTAAGCAGGCGCACACAATGAAGGTGCATCTCGACAAAGGCAACGAGCGTTTTGAGTGCGAAAAGTGTGGCTACACAGTTACCATCAACGAGTACTACGACCTTGTTGTAAAACAGGGCGAAAGCTATTTTGATGACGTGGACAAATGGTGCAAGTGGCAACGACGTGTTGTTCGTAACCAAGTGCAACAGGATGGCTACCAACTTACAGGCCACGGCAAAATTACAAAACTTCGCACCGACAGTTGGAAAAAGTACCCACAAAATCGCATTACCGTTATCGAGGGGGAGGTAACTCTTGACAAAACTGGACTAACCGTTACCAACCATCAAGATACAGTATTTTTTGATATTTCTGGCTTGTACTCCCTTACTATGGCAACAGGCAGGTTTTTGGAGTTTTATCACAATGATGACTACTACAACCTTGTTTTGGACTGCCCACCCAACCAATTAATTGAGTGGATGCTTGTTAGCGAAGAACTACACAATTTGATGGACGACAAGTGGAATTCTGCATCAAACGACGTCTTTGACTACAACGCCAAAGGAGAAAATTTATGAGCACAACAAACGTTCAACAAACCCCAGCCAACGATGGCAAAACCAAGGTGCAAATAGGCGCAAAAAGCTTTATATTGATGGTGTGCATTTTGCTCGCCGTTGTTATTGTTGCAGGCATTTTGACCTATGTTATCCCAGCAGGCAAGTACTACCGTTTCGAGTACATTGACGATGTATCCAAAATTGATGCAACGGAAAACTATTGGGTGTACACCACCAACCAAGACTTGAACGGTCAAGTTGTAAAGGGTAGCTACGACAATCGCTATAAGTACACAACCGACCAATCGCTTGTAGACGCACAAGACAACCAAGACTTTTTTGTTTATACCACCGACCTAAACAAAAAGGGCCAAGTTGTGCCCGATAGCTACACAATTTTGACAAAGGGTAGCACAACACGCCTTCCCGTTTGGCGTTGGCTAACAGCTCCATTTGAGTCCATCATTTGGGGCAATACCGACAAGCCCTTCCCCGGATCTATCAACGTTAACGAAATTTCCATCATTGCGCTTTTGTTGGTGCTTGGTGGCACCTTTAAGGTGTTGGAGGAAAGTGGTGGTTTGGAGGCTTTTGTGCGCTTAATCATACAAAAGTTGTACACAAAACGCTTTGTTGCAGTTTGGGCAATCACCTTTATGGTAATGGTGCTTTCGGCTGTATTTGGTTTGCAAGAGCAATTGCTCATTTTGTACCCACTTTTGGCAATGCTTTGTTCAGCAATGAACTGGTCAAAGTTTACTGCCATCAGTTTTATTTTGATGACGTCGGGTGTTGGCTTTACAACAGCTATCACCAACCCACTTACCATTGGTCTTGCATCACAAAATGCAGGTGTACAAATTACCGATGGTATGTGGTATCGTATCATTATCTTTGTAGTGATGTACGTTGTAACTTCATTGTATATGACCTACCTTTGCAAGCGTGACGAAAAACAAGCAACACAAATGGCAGATATATCCAAGTTTATTGTGGATGACCCCGTTCAAAAGCGTCAAGACCAAAAGAAGGCGTTGCTTGTAACCTTGTTGTTTGGCATTGCATTGCTTGGCGTAATTATTGCCGTTGCAATCGAGGCTCTTCGCTCTTTCAGCATGATTATCATGGGTGTTGCATTTATTGTAGGCACGGTTATCGTTGGACGCATTTTGCTGGGTGGTTTCAAACCAATGGGCAAAGCCTTTTTGGAGGGCGCAAAAACCATTGCACCATCTTTGTTGATTATTGTTATCGCTTTTGCCGTTCCTTACATTGCCAAAAAAGGTGACATTTTGGATACAATATTCCATTTCTTCTACGGAATTGTAACGGGATCTAGTCCATACGTTGCCGTTTTGGTATTGTATGCGTTTATACTCATTTTGGAGTTTTTCATCCCAAGCGCATCTGCAAAGGCAGTTCTCATTATCCCAATGCTTACATTGGCGCCCATCGAAGGTTTGAGCAAAAATGTAATTTTGCTTACATACCTATTTGCTGATGGCTACACCAACGTTTTGTTCCCCACTTGTGGAACGTTGCTTATCGGCTTGGGACTTGCAGACCAAAGTTTGGGAACTTGGTTCAAACGCACAATTTTGTTCCAATTGCTACTTATGGCACTTTCCGTTGGATTTATATTCCTTGCCATTACAATTGGCGTGTAAAACACAAACTACAAAAAACAAAAAGAGCAAGCACAAACAGTGCTTGCTCTTTTGTTTGCACGCTATACCGATATTTGTATGCTGTACAAAGCTTAACATCCATCATTATAGTTATCAATATATTTTTTTGAGTGGTGTAGTAGTTGTTAATATAATATATTGTGGTGTTGACAATTAGCTATATTCTATCACTAACAGATACGTGACTTGTTTTCAAACGACATATAAAAATTTTTAATCGCTCAATAAGGAACAAGTATCGCTTTTGTAACATTTGCAATTGACACTTGT
>JAFTNE010000170.1 GCA_017452035.1 Clostridia bacterium | reverse complement strand
GAAAGTCAAATGACGTACAAATCGCCATATTTGGCAAATTGTAGTTGGAATTTAAAAAATGACAACGGCGTTTGGGTATATGATGGCAAAGCCCAGTTGATAGACCCCGTAAGCACCGACTACACCTGGCTACTGATTGTTCTTGCAGTGGTAGTGGTTGTGTTGTTTGCAGTGGTAGTGGTAGTACGCTACACAGCACACAAGCAAAAGGGCGCAAAGGATATCCAACAAGCCAAACGCGACAAGTTTTTTAAACCTGCCGACGTAATGGTGTACCTTGCGCTGGTATTGGTAATTTTGGTGCTATTTTCCGTATTCTTTGGGGAAAATGAGCAAGTATATCAACCAATAAACGTGGTAACAGTTGTAGACATGCACACGGGTCAAACTATATTTGTTTACAACGTTGGTCGCAACGAGTACCAAGTTGCCGAAAACTCTACGTGGGATATTACAGTTACCACAGATGGTAACGATATAATTATCCATATGACCTGTCAAATTGACGGAGAAGAACGTTTCAACGAGCTTACCATCACAAAAGGAACAAACACGTCTGTCAAAATGACCGACTCTATTTGTGGTTTTGGTCAAGACTGTGTTCGCTACTTTGGAGCAATGACAACACCGGGACAGTCCATTGTATGTAGCCCCAACTATCTCAAAGTAATTTCCGATTAGCAAGACAGTTTTAGTGACGGTGTTTATTGCCAAGCAGTAGAGTAAAGCAAAACTGAAAATGACAAATTGTTTTGTGGGAGACTACCTCACAAACAACTATTGTGTAATGTTGTATTTTACAGTATTATTGCAAAGTGCAAAGTCTATCACATCCAAGTGTACCATAATGTAGGGGCGACCTGTGGTCGTCCGTCAACAATAAACATTAAATTATCACAAATTAACAACTATCACAAAAGGAGCAACAATGCCAACACTCAACACAAAAACTAAATATTTCAATGCCAAACGCATTGCTACCTTGTCGGTGTTGTGTGCCATGGGGCTGATAATGTTCATGGTGGAAAGCCTATTTCCCCCATTGTTTTTGCCTGGCGCAAAAATGGGTTTGTCTAACATCTTTTCGCTACTGACGTTGTTTGTTTTAGGCCCAGTGGATGCGCTGGTGGTGGTAATTGTGCGCACTGTACTTGGTAGCTTGTTTGGTGGTGGTATTTCCACACTGATGTACAGCTTGACAGCAGGCGTTGTTTCCGTTGTAATTTCGGCATTTTTGGTGGAGTTTGTCTACCCACACATCACAATTATTGCCATTTCTATTATGTCGGCAATTTGCCACAACATCACACAAAACGTGGTATTTTGCTTGATTAGTAACACCCCCGAGATGTTTTCCTACATGCCTTGGCTGGCGCTTGTGGGCATTTTGGCAGGACTTATTGTTGGCTTTGCCACAAACCTCATTTTGCGCGCATTGCCTAGCGCATTGGTGCTTTCGTTGCAGCCAAGCATCGACCAAATGGAAGTGCCCACCAAAACCAAAAGCAAACCAAAGGTTGTGGGTATTGATGCATCCAACACTGTTGTAGACCAGCCTATTCAAACAAGTACGTCCGAGCAAGAAGGCAAATAGTTTTTGCTCAGCAGTAGGCGATACACACGACAAATAAAAACAATATAGTTTTGTAATTTCTAACTGCAAACGTTATTTTAACAAAGTTAAATGCACGTCAAAGGCAAATTACCTAACACTTATAATAAATATTAATCATACAAAACAACAACTATTACATTGCCCGCTTTGTTGTAAAGTTGGACAATTTGCGAGTAACTCAACATGAAAAACATCCTTGTATTTAACGACATATCCTCCCTTGGCAACTGCTCGATGGCAGTCAATTTGCCAGTTCTTACACACCTTGGACACAACTGCATGCCAGTGGTAACGGCTCACTATTCGGCGCAAACGGGTTTTGGCAACTACCACCTGTTGGAAAACAACAACGTTGCTACATTTGCCAACGACATTTTGCAAAAGGCGCACGTTGACGCCATCTACGTTGGTTTTGGCCAAAACACCCAAACGCTTGGCGAAATAACCCAAGTGTTGCAAAACGTTAAGGACGTTTTTGTTTTGGTCGACCCTATCATGGGGGACAACGGCGCATTGTATGGCGTTTTTGATGACAACTACGTTGCGCAAATGAAACAAATTGTGCAGTATGCTGACGTTATCACACCCAACCTTACGGAGGCTTGTTTGCTTGTTGGCGAAAGCTACGATGATATTTTGTCCCACCAAAATGAACAAACCTTTTTGGCAATGGTGGGCAAAACCTTTGCAGATATTCTTGCAAAAACTGGCGCAAAAAACGCCGTTATTACAGGCGTTCCTTGTGGCGACTTGATTGGCAACGTGGTTGTTACAAAGGATGGCGTTCGCTACGTTACCAATGCTCGCGCGCCCATCAACTACTCGGGCACAGGCGATTTGTTTAGTTCGGTGGTAATGGGGCAAATGCTCAACTCCTGCAATTTGTTACAGGCAACGCAACTATCTGCCAATTTTGTAGGTGGATGCGCTCGTCAAACACAGCGCACCGATCGTCGTTTTGGTGTAGACTTTGCAAATCTTTTGTATACGTTAAAGTAACAGCACCAAAGCACAAGGCTGTGTGAACCAAAAAAATATTTCAAGTTTTGCTTAATAAAGTACAAAAGCTAAACAAACAATAAAAAAAAGACTTTGGAATTTTCCAAAGTCTTTTGTTTTAGTTGTCGTTTTTTACTACATTGCGTAGTTTTTGAAGTAGTTTTGTACAAGTACAATAGGTGTACCCTTGTCGCCACTGCCACTGGTAAGGTCGGCAAGGCTGGCAAGAAGGTCGGTAATACGTCTGGGTGTAGTGCCTTGGCTGAGCATGTTGCCCACAAGGTTGCTTTGCTTTTCGGCAATCATCTTTTTCAAAGCAATTTCTGCCTCTTCTTTGCTGAGTCCTGCAAGCTTGTTATCTGCAACGTATTTGAGCTTGATTTCGTTTGGCGTGCCAACTAGGCCACTTGTAAAGGCTGGCGAGCAAACTGGGTCGGCAAGCTCCCAAATGCCACCAACAGGGTCTTTAAATGCGCCGTCGCCATAAACCATAACCTCAACGGTTTTGCCGGTTGCGGCCTTGATTTTAGCCTGAATGGCATCAACCACGGGCTGGCAAT
>JAFTNE010000169.1 GCA_017452035.1 Clostridia bacterium | reverse complement strand
CTTCTCAAAGAAATAGGTGGTAGTTTTAACGTACAAGTTTTAACCTTTAGGCGACTTGCATCACGCATTTTGCCCAAGTACGACTACCTTTCCAAGCAGGCAGGCATCATGGCTCTTGCTGGCATCATCCAAGATAACAAACAACACCTCAAGTGTTACACAAAGGGTGTTGATAGTGCTGGTTTTGTTGCAGATATGTACGACACCATCAGTATGATGAAGTATTGCAAGGTACGCCCCGAGCAACTGGATGACGAACGTTTGCCAAGATCCATTCGTGGCAAGGCGAGCGACATTGCCCTCTTGTACAACGAGTACGTCAACTACACAAACAATCGATTTATCGACTCGGCAGACAAGCTTGATTTGCTTTGCGAGGAGCTACCCAAGGTGCAAAGCGTACGTGACGGCTACTTTTACCTTTGCGATTTCGACAACCTTTCGGCACAAGAGCTTGCACTAATCGAGCAACTTATGCTTACCAGCCGTGGCGTTACAGTTAGCTGTTGCGTAGGCAAAAAAGCCGTGGATAAGTATTTGTACCTTGACGACATTTTCAATGGCGTGTTGCAGGTTTGCGCTCGCAATGGTATTGAGGCAAACGTTGTGGAAAACACAACCCAAGACGCAAATCCCGTCACACGTCATATTGGCGAACATCTCTATCGCTACACAAATCCTAAACCTTTGCAAAACCAAAACTTTGTAGAGATTTTCCAAGGGGAAACGCGCTACAAAGAGGTTTACAATCTTGGTTGCAAGATACAACAATACGTTCGCAGTGGTGGACGTTTTACAGATATCTACGTTGTAACAAGTGACGTGGACAAGTATTCCAATGCCATTACAACGGTGTTCGAGCAACTGCAAATACCCTACTTTTGCGATAGGCAATTTGCTTTGGTCGACCAACCCTATGCGCAATTTGTGTTGGATTACCTCAACTTGTATCGCAACAGTGGCAAACTCAAAAACGTTTTGAGCTTTGTCAAAAACTACTTGTTTTGTGGCGACTTTGATGGTCAAACGGACGAGACGGAAGTTTACAAGTTTGAAAACTACTGCTTAAAGTACAACGTTTCCTACCGTTATGATAGTTTTTCCCTCGGGTTGGATGATTACTACTACGCTGGCGCAGATGCTTTCCGTCAAAAATTCAACAGCCTGTACAAGAGCATTGTATTCCCACAAAGCGCAAAGGCAGTAGAGTACGTAGAGCTAATTCGCAAGCTCCTTTCCAGTTGCCAAGTGGAAAGCAAAAACACAATTCTTGCCAACCGTCAGCAAGCCGAGGGACTTAGCGAGCTTAGTAGTGTAACCACTCAAGCTGTCGAAAAGTTCGAGCAGGTGCTTGTTCAGGCTGAAACAATAATGGGCAACCGTTTTGTAACCTTGGACGACTTTACAAAGGCGCTTATTGCTGCTGTGGCATCGGTAAAAATTTCCGTAATTCCACAACACAACGACTGCGTAGTGTTTGCCAACATGGCAAAAGCGCGCAAGCACGATATTAAATTTTTGGCGCTACTTGGTGCAAACTACGGCGTGATGCCCATTGTCAAGAAGGACTGCAAATTGTTGACGGATGCCAACATCCAAGATTTGCTTGCCGTAGGTATTGACGTTGAGCCACAAATTTCCACCGAAAACAAACGTGAAAGGTTCAGTTTGTTTCAACTGTTGCAAGAACCAACAGACAAGCTTTACATTTCCTACACAACTACCGACGGCGCAGACAGCTTGACACCGTCGCCATTTATCCAACAAATTTGCAATCTGCTTTTGCAAGGCGAAGGCAACCTTGCCCCCAGCCAAGAGGAAATTGAAGAAGTTTTCACACCCAAGCAAGCAGTTGCAAAGGTTATACTTAACAAACGCAAACTTGCCGACAAACAAATGGTCAAAATGCCCTCCTACAGCATTTTGAGCAAAGTTTTTGGCGTGCAAACGGAAAAATATCAATTTACCAAAAACGGACAAAATATCACAATTGAAGGTGGCGACAGGCTGTTTTTCAAAAGCGATCGCACAAGCGTAAGTCAGCTTACGCAATTTTTCCAATGTCCGTACAGCTTTTTTGTCAAATACGGCCTAAACGTAAAACCACGCGAAGTGGCAAAACTACAATCTAACGATTTGGGCACAATTTTGCACGACGTGTTGGAACATTACGTTGCCATTGCTGACGTTAGCGAAAGTGATGCAACCACCACACAAAAGGCAACGCAGTGTTTTGACAACGCGTTAAGCAACGATTTTTATCGCGCTCTCAAAAATGACCCACAAATGCAAGGAGTGCTTTCGCAACTGCTTGCCGAGGCCATCAAGATGTGCAAGGTTGTAAAGGGACAGCTTGCCCACTCCAAGTTTAAAAACATCAAGACGGAACTATCTTTTGACGGCGAAAATGCCCCAATGGTCAACGTTAACTACGGTGGTGGAGAGTTTAACCTAAACGGCAAAATTGACCGTGTGGATGGCTACAACGGCCACATGTTGATTATCGACTACAAAAGTGGCGCAGCAGCATCCAACTACACCGAAGAAAGCCTTTACAACGGCCAAAAGATGCAACTTTTGGTATACCTTCGTGCTGCGCAAGATTTTTACAAAATGCGCCCAGCAGGCTTTTACTACTTCAACATGCACAACAATTTTACCGATGCCAAGGCTGACAAAATTTACACCTACAAAGGTCGTACACTAAACGACCCAGCCATTGTCAGCGCAATTGATACTGCTATCGACCCCACTGTGGGCAAGGACGGTCCCAACTCAAAAAGTGAAAAACTTGGTTTAACGTTCCTTGCAAAAAGTCAAAAGTTGCGCAGTTCTACAAGCCTCATTTCTGCAGAGCAGTTCGACCACCAAGTTACCTACGCAACGGAGCTTATCAAGCGCGCAGGCAAACTTATGCACGGTGGCTACATCGCTGTCACTCCGTACGACAAGCATTGTGCCTTTTGTGACTACAAGTGCATTTGCGACTACGGCGACGTGTTTACCTACGAGCCAAGACAAGTAAAAGGCACTGTGGATGCACAAGTGATAACAAATATTGTAACCAAGGGGGAAAAGCGATGAGTAGAAATTACACACCAGAGCAACAAAACGTAATCAGTTTTCCCGTTGGCAACAACCCAATGCAAAACATGCTTGTTTCGGCATCAGCTGGTACGGGTAAAACTACCGTAATGATAGAGCGCATTGCAAGGCTTATCAAACAAGATGTAAACGTTGACCAAATAATTGTGGTAACCTTTACCAACCTTGCAGCAGCCGAAATGAAAAATCGCCTTTCCGACAAACTTGCCAAAAGTGCCGGAGATTTTCGCGTACGCGAACAGTTGGAAAAGCTAGATACAGCATCCATTTGCACGTTGCACTCATTTTGTAGCGACCTACTTCGCAACTATTTTTACGTAGTAGATATCGACCCGGCATTTTCCATTTTGGATGCCATTACCCTTTCCAACTTGAAAAAGCAAGCCATTGACGAACTGTTCAAGGAGTACTTTGCAAACAAGGACGAGCAGTTCAAAAAGCTGTATCAAATTTACGCCACAGGACGCAAAGAGGAAAACTTCAAAAACCTTGTTTTAAAGCTACACACCTTTTCTCGCAACATTGTCGATTTTGACGCGTGGTACCAAAATGTACGCCAAACCCACCTTAACCACGACAATAACGGCCTTATTATGTCCACTTTGGTGCAAGATATAGCATCTACCGTAAACTACTGCAAGGAGCAACTTGTAAGCCTTATTGCGCGTTGTCTTGACGAAGGTGGCACACAAATTGCCAGCGTTTGCCAAGCAAGTTTGGATGCGCTAAACGCCATAGATTGGGACGACCCACAAAGTGCATTTGACGGCATGTGCAAGGTTGCACTAAAAAAACTCGTTGCAAAAAACCTCAAAATTTACCAACCAATGGCAGATGCTGTCATTGAGGAAAAAATTCGCAACGACTACAAGGACGTTATTTGCAAAACCTTTGAAGACAAGGCGAAAAAATACCAAGCATTTTTGCATGGTAATGATATTGCTACAATGTGGGCAGAAATGGACAAGTCTATTGAGTTGACGGACAAGCTTGCCGAAATGGTTATGCGTTTTGAAGATAAGTTTTTCGCTCTCAAAAAACAACGTGGTGGCGTGGACTTCAACGATTTGGAACATCTCACCTTGCAACTGTTAAAGGACGAGGAAACAAGCAGTGCCATCAAGCAAAAATACAAGTACGTGTTTGTGGACGAGTACCAAGATACCAACCCCGTTCAGGAGGCAATTATCACTGCGCTGGCAAACGTTGACCACCTGTTTATGGTGGGAGATATCAAGCAATCCATCTACGGTTTCCGTGGATGCGACCCAAGTTTTTTCAGTTGCAAGCAACACTCCTATTCGCAAAATCAAGGGGGCGTAACGGAAAAACTCAACGACAACTTCCGTAGCAACAAGGACATTTTGCACTTTGTCAACCTTGTATTTAACGAAATTATGACGGAAAACTTGGGGCAAGTTGACTACAAAAACGCAGCTCAACTCAAAGGCCAAACTCCACCAACGCTAAAACAAGTGCCATCGGTACGCGTGAACTTTTTGCAAAAACCCAAAGTGGGTGACGTTGTAATTGACGACTACTACGACATAACACAGCCCACCGAGGTTGTTGCTGATGCCATCCAAGCCAAAGCCATTGCAAATCGTATCAAGAGTTACGTTGGCATGGCCTACAAAGACAAGGACGGCACGCCCAAGCGCATCCAGTATGGCGATATTGTCATTTTGATGCGTGGTATGACGGCCAAGGCTACCGACATCTACAATACCCTTGTTGCCGAAAATATTCCCGTGACGGCAGCGTTCAAACTGGACGGCTTTGCCTCCAAGGAGGTAAGGGAGTTAATCAACCTTTTGCGCGTTATTGACAACCCCTACAACGACGTGTATCTTGTGGGTGTTTGCTTGTGCGCATTTGGTGGTTTTGCCGAAACGGACCTTGCAAAAATAAGGCTAAAAACCAGTGGCATTGTTCCATTTTTTGACAGATTGACTGAGTATGCAACGTTGTTTGATGACGAAATTACTGCAAAAATCAACAACCTTTTGCAACTTGTTGACAGTTTGCGTTTTTACTCTCATGGCGCATCGGTGTGCGAAGTGGTGCTAAAAGCTATCAAGCAAACGGACTACAACCTGTTTGTGGAAGGTTTGCCCAATGGCGCATTGCGTCTCAACAAACTTAATGCGTTTGTGGACGGCTTGAAAGGTGCATCCTATGCAGAAAGTATCGACAAGTTTTTGTACTACATTGACGAGACGGAGGAAACGCGTTCCGAACAGGCTCTTGCCAACACAAATGCAGTGCGTATCATGACAATGCACGCATCCAAAGGTTTGGAGTTCCCCATTGTAATTTTGGCCGGCCTCGAAGGTCAGTTCAAGTTTGATAGCGCAATGGACACAAACTATGTCGAGCGCAACACTGACGTTGGCTTAACGGCACAGTTTTACGACTTTGACAGCATGAAACGTTACGAAACGCTGGGCAGTCGCGCTTGCACCTTGTACAACAAGCACAAGCAACGCGAGGAGGAAATGCGCCTTTTGTACGTTGCAATGACGCGCCCCAAGTACGTGTTGGATATTTTTGCCACAGTGTCGGAGGATAGGCTAGATAAAATCCCCACTGCACCCCACAATGCCACAAGTAACCTCGACTGGCTACTTTATGCTTTGAAAAAGACAATGCCAACTTTGCAATGCCAAGGTAGTGCGCTTACTATCGAAGTTGCCAACCAAGCTGTTTCAAACCAAGTTGCTGAACAAAATTTGTTGTGCGAGCAGTTGGATGACGAAGGGGCAGTAATGCAAAAACTGTCCTACGTTTACCCATTTGCATCACAAACACAAATGCCTTCAAAAATTGTAAGCTCTGCACTGGACAAACAATTTTTTGATGACGAGCAAAGCGAGACTGCCCCTGTAATTGTACAAGACGACAAAAACAAAGTGGGCACAGCCTACCACGCCGTTTACCAATTTGTTGATTACAATGCAGATACCAACGGTATTGCAAACACCATTCAAAATCTTGTTGCCGAGGGTAAAATTGACGAGCAGTATGCGAGTCAGTTGGACGTAAACCTCATTTACAACACCCTACAAAACAAGGGGCTCAAAGACATTTTGAACAGTGGCAAAGTGTACCACGAAATTCCATTTATGTTGTACGCCCCCTACGACCAACTTGCCAAAGACAAGCGTTTTAGCGACAACGTTATGTTGCAAGGCGTAATCGACTTGTTGGTAATTGGCAACGACAAAGCCACCGTTGTAGACTTCAAATTTACCAGCCGTAGCGACAAGGTTGCCGAGCGTTACCCATACCAACTCAACAGCTACAAGCTTGCTGTAAAACACATTTGTGGCATTGACTGCGTAGACGCATACGTGCTTTCCATTGCCGACAACAAACTTATCAAAATGTAACAAAGTGGCACTTTAACCCTCACTTTTGTAGGTGTTAAGTGTAAGTTTTGAGCAAAACAAAAAACGCTGTAAAAAACAGGTGTCTTTTGTTTGCCTTTTTGTAAACCATCAAAATACACAAAATCCCCTTTCTCAAATGCGCGAGAAGGGGGATTTTTATTGCCAAAAATTGTTTGCACACAAAGGAATTTTTCCATTGAATAGGGGGGGGTACTGCGTTTTTTAATTTGTGATTGTTTGTAAGGGGGCAATTTTAGTTTGCAAAAAAGTTTTAGTTGGGCAAAATCATTTTGAGGAATTTCCCTTCAAAAGCAATGGTATTTCTTTGCAAAAAATGTCAAACAAAAGCTTTGTTTGTCGCAACGTTTGGTGGTTGTTTAGCCTGGTTGTTTTCCGTTAACAATCTTGTAAAAAAGGCACAAACATAAAATCCAACTGCCTTGTAAAGGAGAAAAAATGCAACAACTTTTATACTTTCTACTTACCTATCAAAACTACGTTTTTTTGGCTATGTTTGGCATGCTGACGGTAGTTGCCTTTGTCAATTTTGTGCATAACCCCTATGCCAAGCAAAATGCCAAACTCAAAAAGTTTGACAAAAAAATTGTCAAAACACCCAGTAGTATTATTGTGGCAACAAAGCGTTTGCCCAGCGAGTACCAACGCCAATGGCGCGCTTTTGTGAATTGCGGATGCCAAAAGCCATCAACGGTGTTCGAGTTTGTAAAACTGCCCAACAAGTATTTGTTGTGGTTTGTGCATTTGCTTGGCGTTGTGGTTAGTGTTGCATACGTTGTCATTTCAGTTGCGCTACATTTGCCCCAACTGTTTGCAATACAAATTGTATTTTTGTTGGGTAGCGTACTGGTGTTGCTTGTCAACAGCCTTATTTGTCAAATTAACCTTTCGCACGCAAGGCGTGTTTTTGGCAAGTTTTTACATGACTTGAATATGGTTACAGCCATTGAAAAATGCAACAAAACGCCAACGGCGCAACCAACGGAAAGTGGCATTTGCAGTGATACAAATACCACGTTGCAATCGCAAAGT
>JAFTNE010000168.1 GCA_017452035.1 Clostridia bacterium | reverse complement strand
TAGCATTTCCATGGACACGGCCGAAGTTCACTCCATGTCAATGGAATTTTTGGCATACCCCTGGATTGACAAATTTTTTGGCGACCAAACGGAAGACTACAAGTTTACCCATATTGGTGGTGCAATCACATTTATCCCTTATGGTACAATTGTCGATTACTTCCAACAAACTTGTTACGACAACCCCAATATGACACCTGCCGAGCGCAACGCTTTCTACAACCAAATTGAAAAGCAATTTATCCCTTGCATGACTACCGAAGGTATTGTGGCATTGCAAGACGGACGCCGTTGGCAACGTCAAGCACACATCTACGAAAGCCCCTTCTACTACATCGACTACTGCCTTGCACAATTTACTGCATTGCAATTTTTGGCACTTGCCGAACAAGATTTTGCCAGTACATTTGCCAAGTACAATAAGTTTTTGGACTTTGGTGGTACAAAAACATTTGTAGAACTGCTTGAAGAGTGTGGTCTTAAATCCCCATTTGAAGAAGAATCTTTCAAGATGGTTGTTGCCGTTTGCGAAAAGATTTTGGGATTGTAATTTTACTAATATCTCAACAAAAACACCCTGCCTATTGCAAGGTGTTTTTTTTGTAGCTTTCAAGTTATCTAATACATGGTGGTTTAATGGGGACTGCTGGCAGTGGGGTTGGTTTGTTCAAAAGGTACTCAATCAGCTTTTGGATTTCTGCATTGCGTTCATTTTCGCTTAGCTTTTCCAGTTGGTCAAGTTTGCACATTACCTTTGGGCTACGTGTAACCTTGATGTTGTCAATTTGGTATTGCGCTTTTACTTGGTCTTCAAATTTTGCAAGAAAATCGCTGTACTCTGTACGATTTGTAAACTTTTCCGTTTGTATCGCCACAAGGCAATTGCGCTCAAAAATTATACATTTTGCCTTGACTACCTTTGGGTTTTGCATTGCAATGTGGCATATTTCCTGTTCCGTTGTAGTTGCCATTGCAAATGTTGGTATAAGAGCTAAAATAAACAATGCAATAGCAAGATATATCACAAGTTTTTTCATAACGTCCTCCTTGTTTTTGTTAGTGTTTGCAGTTTTTGTTGAACTATACACGGATATTTTTTATGTCTGCAAATTGTCGCATTTATGTGCAAAATCGACAAATTCAAACAACTAAACTGTGCTATTGTTGTACACAAAAGGTGGTAGGTTATGAAGGAAGTTTTGCCAGTAGTAATAGGTTGCATTGTGGGCATTGTGCTTTGCTTGGGGTATCTTGTGTTTTTGTTGGTTAGAAGTATCAAGGGGAAATATCACAAAAGGGTGGAAAGTTTTGACTTTGACGAAAACACCCTAACAATTGATATAACCAAACGCAAAAAGTAATAACGTGTTGGTGTTTTAGTGCTAATTGTTTCAAAAATCTCTTAACAAAATTTGTAATTGTATTGTAAATATATATATTTTGTGGTATAATCATCCCATCTATGGAATAATTGATGTTTCAAATTACAAAAAACAAGGAGAGCACAAATGAACACTCAAATTGCTAAAATTATCGACCACACATTGCTTAAACCTGCAAAAAACAGTCAAATTGTCACTCTTTGCGCTGAAGCACGTGAGTACGGTTTTGCAAGTGTTTGCGTAAACCCAACACACGTAAAACTTGCAGCAAAAGAGCTTGCAGGTAGCCAAGTTAAAGTTTGCACAGTTGTAGGTTTCCCTCTTGGCGAAAATACAACAAAAACAAAAGTTTTCGAAACAAAACAAGCCATCAAAGATGGTGCTACCGAAATTGACATGGTTATCAACCAATCTCATGCAAAGTCTAACAGCTGGAAAAAGGTAGAAAAGGAAATTGCCGCATTGAAAAAGGCTTGTGGCGACCTTGTATTGAAGGTTATCATCGAAACTTGCAATCTTACTGACGCACAAATCGTAAACGCTTGCAAAGCGTCCATTGCAGCTGGTGCCGACTTTGTAAAAACAAGCACAGGCTTTGGTAAGGGTGGCGCAACAGTTCACGCAGTAAAACTTATGGCTGATACAGTTCATCCACACGGCTTGAGGGTTAAAGCTAGTGGTGGTATCCACAACACCGAAGAGGCTCTTGCTATGATAGAGGCTGGTGCTGATCGTATCGGTGCAAGCTGTGGCGTACAAATCTGCAAATAACACAATTTACAAGCAATGAGCAAGGGCAACTTTGCTCATTTTTGCACATGAGGTAAACTATGGTAAAACAAGCAAACAAAAAACGCACCTTTAAGGGCTGGATGATAGCTTTATCCATAATTGCGCTAATTGTACTTAGCGTTGTAATTTGGATAAAAATAGGTAGTTACTCTCCAAATACAAACTACTACGGTAATGGTACAACTTGGGCATCTACCGACAACTTTGACGAGCATTACGAAAGTATGCTAACATTGCCTATCGAATTTGATGGCAGTAAACCCCTTCGCATTTTGCAACTTGCCGACCCACAAATGAAGTTTGGTAGTTGGACACACGATACAAAAACTATGGACCTAATTGACAAGGCCATCGACCAACTCAAGCCAGACATTGCCATTTGCACAGGCGACCTTACGTTTAGTATTTTTGCTAAGGATGCCGTAAAGCACTTTGCAGACTTTATGGAGAAAAAACAAGTATATTGGGCGTTTGCATACGGCAACCACGATAGCGAAACG
>JAFTNE010000167.1 GCA_017452035.1 Clostridia bacterium | reverse complement strand
TCATCAAGTAAAACTCGCTATAACCACACTCTTCAGCCAGTTGTTCCACCACCAGTTGTTTGTTTTGCGTATGCACAATGTTGAGGGCATTTTTCATCACAAACAGTTGTTTGTCCATTGTGATATTTTTTGTTGTCGTTTTGTGGCGTAACCAATGCAATATGTTTTGGATGTCTATCAAGCACATGTGCGTAAGGTACTTATCCTTGTTCATTTGCAGTAGAGCTTGTTGTATTTGGGGATGCAAATCGTTTTGTGTGGTGATGATGCAATCCATATCCTTGGATTGAGGGTACATCAAAGTATTTTTATTGTTTTGCAACGCTCTTAGGTTTACAAGGGTACACTCCAAACAAAGATCTTGTTGGCTTTTTAGTGTGTACAAACTAAATGGTGGCAAAACAATTAGGTCGTTTTGAGTAAGTTGAACTGATGCGCCATCAACAAACAAGGTTGCACAGCCCTTTGTTACCTTTGCAACAAAAAGTTCCTCATGCCACATAGCAGGGCAAAAGGGAAGGGCATCTTGTTGGCGATACGTAAAGTTTACAAGAGGCGCATATGTATTATTTCGTTTTTTGAGCAAAAGGTCTTGAATATTCATAGTAATAACAGTATTGTGTTAGTTTTTTAATATTATACGACATTATTTACAAAAAGTAAAACAAAACAAGTGCAAATTTAAGCAAAAATTTGGTGTAAAATAACCTTTTTGTTGCCTATTTTTGAGTTAATAATTGATTAATTAAATATTATTATATTGTCGCTTAATGCCTTGAAAAAAAATTGGTAATGTGGTAAGATAGAACAATGAAAATTATTCACACTGCAGATATCCACTTGGATTCTCCCCTGACACATGCCACCAATAGGCAAAAACGCCGTTTGGAATTGCTACAAGCGCTGTCCAATTTGAGCGAATATGCCAACAATAACAACGTTTCGGCAATAATTATTGCTGGAGACCTTTTTGACGACCAATTTACAACCAACAAAACTATTATTGGCGTTGCAGATTTTGTGTCAAACAGCAGTGCAACCTGGTTTGTGTTGAGGGGAAACCACGCGCAAGGTGCAACTGGTAGCGAAAACCCCTACCACAAATTGCAACAAATTTGCCCACAAGTTAAGTTTTTTGGCGAAATGTGGCAAACGTACACTTTGGGAGAGGTAAACATTTGTGGACGCGAACTGGGCAACAACGACCAAGCACACTGGCAAATGTTGCAACTTCCCCAAACGGGCTACAACATCTTGGTGTTGCATGGTGATGTGGACGACGACAAATATGGCCTTATCGACAAAAACGCCATTGCTAACAGCCATGCAAACTACGTAGCCCTTGGACACCGTCACGCCTTTGCAGAGCACAAATTTGGCAAGGTGGTAGGCGCGTACTGTGGTGTGTTGGAGCCACGTGGCTTTGACGAAATTTCTCAAACGGGATTTGTCTTGATAGATACCGACAAACGAGCCATCAGATTTGTGCCACAGGCAATACGAACGGTGCAAACGGTAACGGTGGATATAACGGGTATTCAAAGCGAAATTGCCTTGCAAAATGCCCTTCTTAGTGCAACAAGTCAAGTGGGCGCGCACAACTACCTAAATCTCGTGTTGGTGGGCAGTGTCCCAGCAGAACTCAACGTAGAGGCTACAATCGAGTGCCTCAACGGTAGATTTTTTGCCCTTCGCGTAGATAACAAAACTCAAACGGCATTTGATTTGCAAAAAATTTCTGCAGAGGTATCTTTGCGTGGCGAGTTTGTGCGTAAGGTATTGCAACTGCCCCAAGAGGACCAAGCCGAGGTGTTAAAGCTTGGGCTTGCCCTTCTTAGTGGAGGTGACCTTGTATGAAACTTATCTCTGCAAACATTGTTGCCTTTGGCAAACTGAAAAACATGACCGTCAACTTTGCTAGTGGCGTAAATCTTTTTCAACAAGATAACGGCTTTGGCAAAAGTACCCTGTGCGCATTTATTCGCGCAATGTTGTACGGACTTGGCTACACCTACAAGACTGTGGACGGTGTGCGTGTAAATGACGTTGTTAGATACAAGCCTTGGGATTGCACCGGCACTTTTGGCGGCAGTTTGCAAATCGAACACAACCAAAAGCAGTATCGCATTGAACGATTTTTTGGCAACACAGCCCGTTCGGAAAGTTTGAAGGTGGTGGATTTGTCCACTGGCAAGCAGTTGGATATCCCATCTCCTGGCGAACACTTTTTGGGCTTGACGGTAGATAGCTACGATAGATGCACCTATCTCCCACAAGAGCAGGTAGAACTTGCCTCCAACGAAAACTTCGACTCCAAACTTGCCAACTTGGTGCAAGATTCAGCCGAAGACTACGACAAACTTCAAGAAAAACTTCGCGCGTACAAAAAGACCTTCAAGTTCGAGCGTGGTGTAGGTGGACAAATTTACACCTTGGAAAACGACATACTAAAACTGCAACGTCAACTGCAACAGGCCGAAACGGACAGACAAAATCGTGCAAATATGACAGAGCAACTTGCTCAAACGGAAACACAGTTGCAACAACTTTCCACCGAGCAAACACAGTTGCAAAAGCGCATTGACCAGCTAAAACAAAACTTGTTTACAAGTCAACCAACGCAGGCTGACGTGGATTTAGTCAAAAAGATTGATGACGTTGAACTGAAACTTGCAACCGTTCCACCAACTGTCGAAGGTGATTACAACGCCTTTCAACAATTGTTGGAACAAAAGTCTTTGCTTATAAAGAAACGTAGCGCATTGGCAAAAACAGCAAACGCTTTTGCAGTATCGTTGGTGTTGTTGCTAACGCTTGCCGTAACACTTGCTATTTTGCAAATATACCTTTGGGCTGGCGTAGCAGTAGCCGTTGGCGCTGTTTTGGCAATTGTGTTAGCGCCCAAACTTAACCGTAGTTTTAACAAACAAAAAGTGGTGCAAATTGACGAGCAACTAACGGCCATTGCATCCAAGTACGTCAACCCAAGTAGTAAGTCTGTTGAGGAACTTAAAAGCGACTTTTGGCAATACTACAACAACTACCAAACAAACTTGTCTGTGCGCAAAGCACTTGGTAGCAGACCGGAGCTAAACGCAAACAGCCGTCAAATTCAAGTGGAGTTAGACCAAGCAACAATTGAGTTGCAACGCCTTGCAGAGCGTCAGCAAACGCTTGTAAAAGCGCAACACCAATTACAGTTTGCTTTGTCACAACCCACTGCATCCATTGTGGATATCGCCGAGGAATTGCTGTACAAGCAACAACTTTTGGCAACAGCAAAGCGTAAGTTTGCAGTGGCAAACATAACGGCAGAAGTATTGGCATCTGCAAAGGAAAGCTTGTCGTCAGCATACATACCAGAGTTGTGCGCCAAGACACAAAGCTTACTCAACTCCATCACAAATGGCAACTACAACGTTGTAACCGATCGCAATTTTGCCATTTCGTTGCAACAAAATGGTCAAACAAAACCACTTTCGGCATTTTCGCGTGGTATTAGGGAAATAACTTTGTTGTGTTTCCGTGTGGCCATTTCGCAACTTATCTTTGGCAAAGATATTCCACTTTTAATTGTTGATGATGCTTTTGTCAACTTTGACGAACAAAACTTTGGCAGAGCGACTCAACTACTAAAACAACTTTCAAAGACAACCCAAGTAATCTACTTTACCTGTCACAACAGGACAGGAAATTTGTAAGGGAGGAAAATTTTTTATGACCTACGAACAATTTGCCAAGCAAATACGCCGTGAAACTTTGCGCTGTATGAATTCGCAAGGTAGTGGACACGTTGGAGGCAGTTTGTCTATTGCCGATTTGCTTTCCGTTTTGTACACATCCCACATGAAGGCGGACCCACGCAAACCCAAAATGGCCGACCGTGATCAACTTGTTTTGAGCAAAGGTCACGCTGGCCCAGCATTGTATGCAACACTTACCTTGAAGGGATTTTTCCCAATGGATTGGCTAAACACACTCAACAAACTTGGCACACGCTTGCCCAGCCACGTCAACTTGAACCTTACACCTGGCGTAGATATGACAGCTGGATCTCTTGGACAAGGTTTGTCCTGTGCTTGTGGACTTGCCCTTGCGCAAAAAGCCCAAGGCTTTGATAACTACGTGTACGTCATTATGGGGGACGGCGAACTGCAAGAAGGTCAAAACTGGGAAGGCGCAATGTTTGCCGGTGCACACAAACTAAACAATGTCATTGTTTTTGTAGACAACAACAAAATGCAAATTGACGGCATGACAAGTGACGTTTTGAGTGTGGAAGATATCGAGGCAAAGTTCAAGGCATTTGGCTTTGTAACGGACAGAGTAGATGGTCACGACCACGCAATTATAAACGACGCAATTGTTCGCGCTAAAAAGGATACAACGGTTGCTCCTCACTGCATTGTGCTGGATACAGTCAAAGGTAAGGGTGTATCTTTCTACGAAAATTTGGGTCCATCCAACCACAGCACAACAGTTACAGACGAGCAATTTGCCAAAGCTCTTGACGAGTTGAAATAAGGAGGGAAAAACAATGGAACTTCGTAAAATGTACGTTGCAGAACTTTCTCGCTTGATGAAACAAAACGACAAAATTTTTGTTCTTGATGCCGACTTAGCTGGCGCAGGTGGAACAAAACCCCTTTACAAAGAGTTTCCCACTCGTTGTGTTGACGTGGGCATTGCCGAGGCTAATATGACTTGTATTGCTGCAGGACTTTCTGCATCAGGCTTTGTACCCATCATTCACAGCTTTGCGCCATTTATTTCTCGCAGAGTTTTCGACCAAATTGCCGTATCTATCAGCTACTCCATGCAAAACGTCAAAATTGTAGCCTTCGACCCAGGTGTTACAACCACTTACAACGGTGGTACACACATGTGCTTTGAAGATATCGCAATGATGCGCGCGCTGTCTAACGTGGCAGTATTGGATATTGTTGATGGTGTCCAACTGGTAAAGGCATTGCCATACGTTGTTTCTCACAAAGGTACAATGTATATACGTGTTGTTCGCAAGCAAACGGACACTTTGTTTGATGACGACTACGTTTTCCACTTTGGCAAGGCTGATAAACTCAGTGATGGTAAAGATATCACCATTGTTGCTTGTGGCACAAGTTTGTTTGATGCAAAAAAAGCAACGGAAATTCTTGCCGAAAAGGGTATTTCGGTAGAACTACTTGGCATCCACACGGTAAAACCTTTGGACGAAGATGCAATTGTTGCATCAGCGCAAAAAACTGGAAAGGTGCTAACTGTTGAAAACCACAGTATTCACGGTGGATTGTATTCTGCCGTATGCGAAACACTTTGCAGACGTTGCCCCACCCAATGTGATGGCATTGGCGTGTACGACAAAGTAAGCCAAGTAGGCAGTCTCAACGACCTCAAAGCCGATTACCAAATGTCGGTAGACGACATTGTTGCAAAGGCTTTGGAAATGCTCGGCGAATAAACTTTACACAACACAATAAACAATACAAATTGCCCATTTGAGCAATAAATGGGCAATATCTTTTTTGAAGGTAACTATGAAAAAAATTGGCGCTTTTACAGATACGCACGGCAATTTGCCAGCGTTAAAGTTGATGTTGGACTACTTCCACAACCAAGGTTGCGAGGAAATTTTGCACCTTGGCGACATCATAGATATTGGGCCACACTCCAAACAGTGTTTTGACCTGATTACTCAAACGCCAAATTTAACGTGTATTTTGGGTAACCACGACAGAGATTTTGTACTAAACAATCCATTTGTGAGGCCCTTCTCTCACGTGCCAACGGAACACAAAATGCAGGTGTTTGCAACGCTTACGGAAACGGATCGCCAAATTGCAAAGCGTTTTCCACTGTATGTAACGCGAAACGTTGGTGGGCAAAAACTGTTGTTTTGCCATTACC
>JAFTNE010000166.1 GCA_017452035.1 Clostridia bacterium | reverse complement strand
CTCCTTGTATTGTTATTGTATTTTTTAAATAATTTGAAATGTTCCCGATTCGTGACGGAATACCCACGCGTACAAATCAACAAAAAACAGGTTGACAAATACCGTAAATAGAATATCCACCACCAGCATGCGCGCGCCAAACTCCATGTCGGGCACCATAGCCTTGGTTGCCAGCAAAATGCCCAAAACGAGTGTTAGCACAGCACCCACTGCTACCAAGATAATGCCGAATTTGTAAGGTTTGCCATCAGGTTTGAACACAAGGTGTTTGATGAGTATCGTTTGGCCACCACGCAACGATCTGATGATAAATGCAATGATGCCACTTTCAAACAAACCCACTGCGACAAGCGTAAACAGATCCAACGCTTTGGCGAATTGAAGTCCATTGTTGATGCCATCAATGATGTTTGATGCTATCAAAAATATTGTAAATGCTACCATAATCAAAGAAAACACCAGGTAGCTGATTCGGTATGCTTTTAGTCTAAATGTTAGTGTCTTTGCCATAGTTAGTCCATATATGTGTAGGAAGCTGTCAAGGTGCATTCCACAATGAAATCTTGCTTGACGCTTTCGTGTTTTTCGTAGTTAGATTGCAACAAGCCCCACTCGTTTATTTTTGCAATGTGATGTAGGTGCACGTTGCCCGTTTCATCATTAAAAATATTCATTTTGCCGTCAAAAACGCAAAGGTTATTGACTTCGTCCACATAGAAATACTCCGTTGGGTACTTGTAAATGTACAGCAAGAAAAAGTCGCCGTAGTACAAACCACCTTCGTCATAGGCATCGTTATTGACGTAAAAAA
Source organism: Clostridia bacterium (assembly GCA_017452035.1). GTDB lineage: Bacteria > Bacillota > Clostridia > Christensenellales > CAG-314 > Fimimonas. Next base: position 1,867 of record JAFTNE010000166.1, on the reverse strand, counting down.
GTGATGTGAGGTAGTCGACAACAAAGGATTCGTCCACAGCCTCTACCTTAGAACTGAGGTTGCTTGTTATCTTACGGAAGTAGTTTGAACCCTCTTTGTAGTAGTTTACTTGTTGTGTAGTGATATCCTCTTGAATATATCTACCAGTGTAGACATTGTCAATTTGGATGGATATGTTTTTTGCATCCGTTTTGTTTATTTGCACGGTGTAGGTAACACTACCCAAAACTGTGCCGTCCTTTTTGAGTTGTTTTTCCGTGACGGTATAGGATGCAGTTGCAACCTTGTCCAGCGCCTTTTTTCCATCCAACTCGGTATTGAGGAATTGTTCAACTTTGGGGTCAGGTGTGTACTTTTTGGAGAAGTCGCAAGCGGTAAACAAACCCAACATTGCAACTATCAATATAATTAGTAGAATTTTTTTCATAGTTTTTTTGTTTATCCTGCAAGAGATGCTATTTGTTGTCTTGCAACATCAGTTGTAGTTCTGCAACCATTTGGTTTAGGTAATGGTTCGCTTGACTTGGATTGGTAAATAGATTTTGGTAAACGCCATCTATGTTTTGCTCAAAGTTGTGAGGCAAAACTTTGCACCATTGTTTACACAATGTCAGTAGGCGTTTTTCGCCGGGATGTGTTAGATTATTGTATGCAAAAAGCACATCAAAATAGCTTTCCATAAACGCTGCTGTACGATGGCAAACGCTAACCATATCGCTACGCCCTTGCGCCTTTTGGATTTGGTGTAGATAGTTAGGCAGGTATCTATACAACAACTTGGTGTTGTTGTCGATGATATTTGCACGAAGTTGTGGCGGATAGTCGACGGAAAATCTTTTTTTAGCGTTAGCAAGCAATCCTTGCTTGTCGTAGACAATTTTACATGTAAGCAAGTTGTGCCACATACATGTTGTGTAACCATTGCATGAGTTAAATTTTTCCACAACCCAAGCAACTTGGTTAACAAAGTCATCTAAATTGCGGTACAAAATGTCGATATCTATTCCATTGGAAAGTTTACAGTTATCTTCACTTTCCCAAAAACGATTGCCAATTTCCATGTATTTGCAGTACTTTTGCAAAATTTGTTGGCGTGTTTGATGTGGAATTTGACCTTGACAGTAAACATAAACGTCGTAGTCGGAGTTAATATCAAAGTTGTCGCCAGCACGAGAGCCACCCAATGCTATTGCTTGCACATTGGGGATTGTTGCCAGCTCTTGAAATAGTTTTTGTACCATGGTTATCCTTTTCACCAAAACACCGCCACCGAATTTGGCGGCGGTTTTTGATGTGTTTTGTTTAAGTAATAGTTGTGTTGAATTGAACAAGAATTTGTACTACCGCTGTAAAATTAGCAGTGGACAAACATTTTGACGCCCAATTTGTGATGCTAGTTTGCACCACGTGTGCCACAAATTAGCAAAGACGGATATCGAATTTGTTTTCGTAGATACGAGCTCTTTCGATATCAGGAACAACGTGAAGAACGTCGCCAACGTTGCAAGAATCAACTTTGACGTACAATACGTCACCGTTCAAGGAGCAACGAGCAAATTTTTCTCTGCCATAGTCCAAAACTTCCTCTACTACAACTTGGATACCACTTTGATCAAATGCGTATGCATCATGTGGCAACTCGAAACGGTAGTGACTGAGGAACAATTGTGCGCCAAGGCCTTTGACAATCTTTTTGTTGATATCAAGGCTTGTTACAAGTGACAAACCGTTGATGTAGGTTGTGAATACCTTGGATTCGAACAAGATATCGTCAACGTGAGCATTGTGGTCAGCTTGCATTTGAGCAATAACGTCAATTTTTGCACGTTTAGCCTCACGAAGAAGCACAATGGCTGTGTCGCGATCT
>JAFTNE010000165.1 GCA_017452035.1 Clostridia bacterium | reverse complement strand
GCGTCCGTCTTGGCAAAGTAGTCCAACGCGCGTTTTAGTTGCATGGGCTTGTACTTGTCTGCCGTTTCCTTCAAGAAAAACAGCGAATTGACTTTTATGCCAAAATAGGTTGCGTATTCGTCATTGGTGTAGTTGGTTGTTTTAACGTAGTACATACGTCTGTAAGCATTGTACAACAAGCCAAATATGCCCATCAGTTCCTCGCCGTGAGTAATAAGCTCTTTATACAGCTCCAACGCTTGAGAGGTGTTTTTGTTGGCTATATGCTTGGACAAATTAAAGATGTTCTGCTCAACGTCACGATGTACCAACATATCAATTGTAGCTGGGGTAATCTCACCGTAGTCCAACAGCTTTTGTGTTTCCGTTGCAATGCGCGCCATATCGTTTAGGCAGTAGGTGGCAATTTTGCTTGCAGATGCTGGGTCTACGTTTACCCCCGACCTTTTGCAGTAGGACACAATCCACTTTTCTACCGACTTGGTGTCCAGACGGTTGCAATCTACCATTTCCAGCCCACGTATACCGTTAAACATATTTTGCTCATTTGTCAAAAATACCAAACAAAAACTGCCGTCACAGCTTTCGATAAGCTTGGATAGTTGCGCCTTTGCCTCCTTGGTTTTGGCGCTTTCGGCACCAGCAGACTTAGAAAAGGCAAAGTTTTCGCACACAACAACACGCTTATCACCAAAAAGCGACTGCGTCAAACAGGACGTTTGGATGTCGTCCACTGTGGGAGCATCCAAAGTGTCTACACTAAAACCATCGTCAATAACGCCACAACTTTCCATCACGTAGGAAAGGGCGCGTCTTTTGACCCACTCGTCATTACCAAATAGGCACAGCGCAGGGTAGCTTTGTGTTTTTAGTTGGGCATTTAGTTGCAAAAATTTTAACACGCTTGTTACCTCTTTAGAAGTTAACTATTATTTTACCATCTTTTTGAGTAATTGTAAAGTTTCCGTACTTATTTGCTCCATAATTAGTAACACAATAATCTTGATACAAACTGAAAGTTACAAAATTGTTATGTAAATATCTTTGTGATGGAGTTTGCACCACATAAAAATTGACAGACGGAATTAAATCTACAAAGTGGTTTGTTTGCGCCTCGCCACCCAAAACAACGGCAAAAGATATGTCTCCCACCCTTACCAATGCACCTGTAAGCGCACCATCATACACACTTTGTACAGTAATATCAAAACCAAACTTTTGGTTGTTTGCCACTTCAATTACTGGTACGTTTTGTTCTGTCAACGCTTTTGTCAAAAGGTCGTTGCCCGTGTGTGAAAGGTTGTACACCTTGTCGATGCCAAGTTTGGCAAAATCTTCCGGCTTGATGTTCATTACGTCAAACTGGGACATATCGAAAAACACCCACGTGATTGACCTGTGTTTATACTGTGCTATGTGGCTTATTACCACATCCAAACTGTAAGGGCTTTGGCAGTTGGAAAGCACAACCACATCCCCTTGATTGCTTGTAACAACAATGTTTGCGCCGTCAAAGTTTTGGTTGACAAACACTTGGTCAGTGCAGTCGCTGGGTATACCAGCAATCACAAAACACACCACTAACACTACACAAAGTGTGATGTTTACCACCACTTTTGCAACTTTGTTCAAATTGACGTACTGTCCAGCAACAAACAACCACACAATGGTAACACCAATAGCAAGCGCTACTGTCGAAAGACTTACCACGGCAAAATCCAGCGAAGATACCACCTTTGCAACAAGGGTAACCACCCACAAAATACCGTCAGCAACGTGTAAAACTAAATGGAAAACCCAAGGTAGCATACCGACAAGACCAATTGTAAACGCCCAAGACATCAATGGCACACCAACAAGGTTGGCAAACACGCCCAGCACGGGAATTTTTCCAAAATAGTGAGCAATGGTAGCAAAGGTTGCAAGGGTGCAACAAAGGGAAATGGCAAAGGAGGAAAGCAGTCCGTACCAAAACTTACCAATCTTTTTGCTTTGCAAAAATCTGTCAATACAAAGGTAAAGCGTTGCCATACCCAATACAGACATTACCGACAGTTGCCAACCAATATCAAACAAGTAATACGGGTTAACAAATAGCAATACCAACACCGAAAAGGACACGGCAATTAGCATATCGTATCTGCCCGAAAGCCACCTAACAAGGTATGTGCATACCGTCATCAATAACGCACGCAAAATGGATGGTGCCCAGTCGCAAATGTAACAAAAGAACACCAACGGCCCAATAATTACTGCAAACTCGGCAATGGGATTTAGTTTGAGCTTGTTGATAAAAAACCCAATTATAGTAATTATATACACCAAGTGCATGCCCGATACTGCAATTAGATGCACCATGCCAGAATTTGTGTACATAGCATTTAGTCCTGGCTCCAAAGCGTTGTCGTCGCCAGTAATAAGTGCGTACATTAGCCCCGGGTAGTTGGTCATGTTATCCACACAGCTTTGGTAGATGTATTGACGGATTGTTTCGTCTAAGGTAAGTGTACCACCACGGATAGATATAACGGACGTATCCGTAAGCTGGTAATTGCAGTTGTTGCGAAGGTAGCTTGTGTTAAAGTTACTTGCAAATATGTAGGTAGAACGCAACGTTCCTTTTAACGTGAGAATATCTCCCGTTTGAAATGCTGAGCCATCAAAAACTATAACTTGTACCCTACCACCTATTTTTGTGTTGTCGTAGGTGCAGTTTTCCAAGTAAATAACGTTAGATGCTTTGCCTACGCGACCAATGTCGGTAACACGACCCGTCAGCACTACTGGGCGAGCAATAACCTCTTGCTTTTGATGGTGATGTAGCTTTATTTGAAACAAACCACAGCCCAAAATGGTAAAAATAAAAACAAACAGCACAACTAAGCGCAGTTTGTTTTTGAGTAGCAAAAGTATTGCAAACGTAACAGCTAACGCAACAACTAACAAAATGGGCAAAAGCCATCTGCCAAGCATTATCGAATAGCCACACAAAATACCCAAAACCAAACCTATTGCGCAAAAGAGAAGTACACGTGGATTAATTAGCCTTGGCATAGTCCTCCTCTGCTACAAAAAATTTGTAGTGGTTTTGTTGATACTGTTCTTCCGTTAAAATTTGTTTGAGAATTTGCTTGTTTGTTATCACACCATTTTGTATGTAATAGTTGTGCAATTTTTCCATGACGTCTGCAGGAATATTTGGTGCTGGCGTGTTACTAATGACGTACGCGCCATTGACGTTGATGCCAACGTGATGCGCATCATCACAAAGATACTCAACCACAATTTGCATGTTGCTTTGCACATACACCTGCAAGTTAGTTGGCAAAACCGTTTGAGGTAAAATACCAGCAAGGGCAATTGCATCGCCAATTGTAGTGCCTTGCACAACGTTGTAGTAGCCTTCATTTTGCACTGCGCCACAAATGTACACTCTGTAAGTGGTTGGTGTAGCGCTAGGCAAAGTTTGACTTTGATAGGGACTTGCCGTTGGTTTGTTAAAGCCGTCCCCTTGTATGGGAGTTTTCTGCGCAAAAGAGTTGCCACAAGCAGAAAGCAATGTGACAAAACAAATAAGTATCAAAATTAGCGCAAAAAATCTTTTCATTTGTAAAAAAACGTAAACCTAATATTCTTAAATGTATTTTGACAATAACAAATAGTTGCAATCAAGCAAAATGTAGGAGATATTCAATATTTTATCTCTTACAAAACCACCACTAATTACATTGTAAACAATCTCAATGTCTTGCGAAAAAGGGATATTGGCTTAGCGCAAGCGATTTGACGAGTAAAAGGCAAACAAGACGGGTATTCTTGTGAGGGAGCATACCTGTATGGTCTGTGACCGAACAAAATACCTAGGATTGTGCAGAGCTTTTGCCGTCAAAAAGCCAATAGAACTTTTGAGCAAGACATAAAGAAAAAAATCCCACCTTGGCCGTGTTTTACGATGGTTCAACCTGACAAAACAGGTGGGTAATCTGCCAAATACTATCAACCTTTTACCGAAATGCGCAAAGCATTTTTTGACTACACACGGAAGCCGTAGTAACCTGATATCGGCATTTGGACGCAATCCCCTTTTACGAAACGTAGTTGACGCATTTTGTAAAACCTGTCGAGCCAGGCAGGATTTGGACTTTTCAAGGCACAATTTAATGTCAAAGTGCGCCTGTGAAATCTTGGGAATGTATTCTATTTAAGTTTATTATAACCGAAATTATTGCCACTTTCAACAATTTTGAATGCTTTTTTGCAAGATTTTTCCTTCAAATTGACATTTAAGCTTATTTTTGACAAATTTTGGGCAAACAGTTGCATATTTTTTTGCAGTGTGCTATACTGTGTAAGCTAAAAACATGGCTCATTAGTCTAGCGGCCTAGGACATCGCCCTCTCACGGCGAGAACAGGGGTTCGAGTCCCCTATGAGTCACCAATGGCAGGCTCGCATTGAGTCACAAAGAAAGGTATTGCAAAAACGCAATACCTTTTTTCTTTGTTTCCTTTTTACTTCGCCTACCCATCTTTCCTACACAGTGGATAGCGAAATAACGTAGCATTTCACTTTGTTTCGCTTACCAATGCTTGCCTTTTCGTCCGAGCCCCCCTATTTTCCTTCAAGCGACAAACTAAACACATCCCATTGACCTCTACATAGCCATTTGTTGCGCAGACTTGTTTAGTTGATTGTATTTGAAATTCATGCAAATATCATGGACCTCTTTTTTTATTTAGACTGTTTTTTTGGGGTGGTATTTTTTAGTTATTGAAATTTTGTTACCAAAAG
>JAFTNE010000164.1 GCA_017452035.1 Clostridia bacterium | reverse complement strand
TGCGCTCACGGTGGTGGTGCGTTTTGTGGTAAGGACTCCACCAAGGTGGACCGTTCGGCAGCATACGTGGCAAGATACATCTGCAAAAACCTTGTTGCAAGTGGTTTGTGCGACAAAGTTCAACTTCAAGTATCCTATGCAATTGGTCGCGCAAAGCCCGTTAGTATCGACATCAACACCTACGGCACAGGCAAAGTGAGTGATGCAGTTATCTCTCAAATTGTTGCAGAAGAGTTCGACCTCCGTCCAAAGGCAATCATCAATCAATTTGGTCTTACAAACCCAATTTTCCTTGCAACTGCAAGCTACGGACACTTTGGCCGTAACGAGTTCCCTTGGGAACAACTTGACAAGGTTGACGACCTCAAAAAGTACATTTAACAACACAAATGGCTGACAAAAATACGTCAGCCATTTTTTTTGTTAATGCTTATTATTTAATATATTATTTATTCTTTTATATCTCAACCACTTGAATATTGGGCTTGCGTTGTGTTATAATATTCTATAATGGTGTGATAGGCGCATTGAGTAGCACAGAGGTTTTGCAACTGCAATAATGCTTAGCGTTGTTGTGCGTGAGTGCGTAAAAATGCGCTATACGTATTAGCTAAAAGGGATGAACCTTGTATCTGTTGCCATTACCTTATTACGCCTACAAAACATTACACTAACAAACTTACCCAAAGGAAACGAAATGGAACTCAAAGCAAAAGGCACCGTTGCAAGCATTGTTTATCGCAACGAAGAAAACGGCTATACTGTACTGGGACTTGATTGCACCGACGGAGGACATCTTACCTGCGTTGGTACTTTTCCCACGCTCAGTATTGGCGCAATTTTGACTGTTGAGGGCAAAGTTTCCGTACATAATAAGTATGGCGAGCAGTTGACAGTAACCTCTTACAAAATTACCGACCCAACGGGCAAGGACGGTATTATCAAGTACCTATCCAGTGGGCTAATAAAGGGTGTGGGCGAAGTTACAGCAAAAAACATCTACGATAAGTTTGGTGATGATACCTTTGCCGTTATCGAAAACAACCCAATGTTGCTTGCCAAAGTAAAGGGAATTTCCACCAAAAAGGCAATGGATATTGCCAATGCCGTTGCCGAGCTTAAAGTGATGCAAGAGCAACTTATGTTTTTGCAAAGCTATGGCATCACAACCAATTTGTCCCTAAAAATTTACAATATTTACAAAGAGCAAACCAAGGCAATTTTGCTTGCCAACCCCTACAAACTTATTGACGACATTGATGGCGTTGGCTTTGTAACTGCTGACAAAATTGCTCAAAGTGTGGGCATTGAGCCAATAAGCGAGTTTCGTGTGCGCGCTGCAATGGTGTACCTTTTGAAGGACAGCGCCGACAAAGCTGGCAACACCTACCTTGTTTTTGACGAGCTGATAGAAAATTGCTCCAAACTTATTGACGTCGATTTGACGGAACACGGCCAACTGGTAGAGGACACTTTGACAAAACTGGTGCTTGAACCAGCAGTAAAGGTGTTTGAAATTGAAGGCAAACGCTGTGTTTCGTTGGTAAAGTACTACAAATTAGAGCGTGCCATTGCATCCAAACTTATCGCTTTGAATACTGATGCAAAACGCATCATGATGGATGCTGAAAGCTTGATTGCTCAGTTTGAAACTGTCAACAAATTTACCTTCCACCCAAGTCAACTTGGTGCAGTCAAGTCGGCACTTGTCAATGGCGTTACGGTTATCACTGGTGGACCAGGTACTGGCAAAACAACAATTATCAAGTGCATTGCACAAATACTATCTAACCATGGCCTAAAACTGGAATTGTGTGCGCCCACCGGACGTGCAGCCAAACGCCTTGCGCAGTCCACCGGGTACGATGCCAAAACAATACACCGTATGCTGTGTTTTGAACCACAGGGGGACAAAATGTCCTTCAAGTTTAACCGTTACAACCCACTGCCTTGTGACGTTGTGATAGTGGACGAACTTTCTATGGTGGACGTATCGGTGATGTACGCATTGCTTTCTGCATTGGAAAATGGCACTCGCATTGTGCTTGTTGGTGACAAGGACCAACTGCCAAGCGTTGGAGCAGGAAACGTGCTTGCCGACGTCATCCACAGTGGCGTTATTGAAATACGCTATCTCACACACATCTATCGTCAGTCGCAAGATAGCTTGATAGTAAGTAATGCGCACCTTATCAACAAGTGCCAAATGCCGGAAATCAACAACAAAAGCCGAGACTTTTTCTTCAATAATCTTAGCGATTTCCAACAAATTGCCGATACCGTTGTACAAATGGTAACAACAAGATTGCCCAGCTTTACGGGGCTTTCCCCAAGCGAAATTCAGGTACTGGGTGCTTTGAAAAGTGGCGTTGCTGGTGTGGAAAACTTAAACAAGCTTTTGCAAGAGCAACTAAACCCACGTGTGTATGGCAAGGCCGAGTACGTTGTGGGCAAAAACATCTTTCGTGTTGGCGACAAGGTTATGCAAACTGTCAACAACTACGATCTTCCTTACGTTCTCAAAAATGAAAAGGGTGATTGGGAAGACGGCCAAGGTGTGTTCAATGGCGATATTGGTGTAATTACCTCCATCAGCCGTGCTGACGGAAGTATGCTGGTTGCATTTGACGACAACCGTATTGCCACCTACACCGAGCACGACTTAGATAACTTGCAACACGCTTATGCAATCACAATACACAAAAGCCAGGGTAGCGAGTTTCCCGTTGTGGTAGTGCCACTGGTAAACGGCCCACCAACAATTATCAACAAAAACTTGTTGTATATGGCAATTACTCGCGCCAAAAAGATGGTAGTATTGGTGGGTAGCAAAAAGATTTTGGCACTTATGGTGCACAACAACTACATTGCTGCGCGTACAACCAACCTTTGCAGATTTTTGCAGGAGGAAAACGCCATTCACCAAAGATACTTTGGTAGCAAAAAGCCAACTCCTACCGATGACGACTTTATCATCGACTAACCAAAGATAAATTATCAATGAAATTTTTTACAGCTGTGGGCAAGTTTTTCAAAGACTTGTTTGCCCCAACAAACTTCAAATGCCTAAATTGTGGCCGTGACGTGTTTGATGACACTGGTTTTTGCCCCGAGTGTGCAAAGCTGTTGCCACACAACAATGGCAAGACCTGTCCACGTTGTGGCGTGGGTATCGATGGCGAGGAAACATTTTGTGGTCACTGCGCCTTTGACAAGGTGTACTTCGACAAAGCCTACTCGGCGTTTAGCTACGAAGGTATTATCAAAAAGGCCATTGTCAAAATGAAGTTTCACAACCTTGCAACATTTGCAACGCCGTTGGCTTACCACTTGGTGGAATTGTCCAACAAACACAACTTGCACTTTGACGTTGTAACCTTTGCGCCCATGAGCAAAAAGTCCAAGCGCACACGCCGTTACAACCAAGCACAATTGCTTGCCAATGCCTTTTGTGATAGGTTGGGTATATCGCAACCAATGGATGCACTTGTCAAAGTTAAGGAAACATCCCCACAGGAAAAACTAAACAAACAAGAGCGCAAGCAAAATCTTGTTGGCGCATACAAAATAAATGCTGACGTCAAGGGCAAGGTTGTACTTGTCATTGACGACGTCAAAACTACCGGTTCTACCTTGAACGAGTGTGCCAAGGTGCTAAAAAATGCCGGTGCAACTACTGTCCTTTGTTTGACAGTAGCATCCCGAAAGGAAAAAATCCCCTTTGAATTGGAGGACAACTGATGAAACGAGATATTTTTGGTGGAGCAAATGCTCGCCAAGTTAAAAAGTTGGAAAAAATTGCCAAACTTGTAGAAGAGCGTGAAAAGCAGTACAAGGCAATGTCCAACGACCAACTTGCCAGCCAAACACAAATTTTAAAGGATAGATACAACGCAGGCGAAACACTTGACCAACTTTTGCCTGATGCTTTTGCCGTTTGCCGAGAGGCAAGCTGGCGTGTGCTTGGTCAACGCCATTACCACGTTCAAATTTTGGGTGGTATTGCTTTGCACCAAGGTCGTATTTGTCAAATGGCCACTGGCGAAGGTAAAACCCTTACGGAAACTTTGCCAGCATATCTCAATGCTTTAGCAGGCAAGGGTGTACACATCATCACCGTAAACGAGTACCTTGCCACACGCGACAAGGACTGGATGGGCAAAGTATTCAAGTTTTTGGGCTTGACAGTTGGCGTAACGCTAACAAAACAAACGGACAGAGAAAAACGCCTTGCCTACCTTTGCGATATCACTTACGGTACTAACTCCGAGTTTGGTTTTGACTACCTGCGTGATAATATGGCAGCAAGCCGTAGTCAATGTGTTCAACGTCCACTTAACTTTGTAATCATTGACGAAGTGGACAGCATTCTTATTGACGAGGCGCGCACACCGTTGATTATTTCCGGCCCAAGTGGCAAATCCAGCAGTATGTATGCAACGGCGAACAAGTTTGCTTGCACATTGCAAAAGTCCACAAATACTGATGACGAAGGCAAAACACCTAACGACCAAGATGAGCCCAATGGCGACTACGTTGTTGACCGTAAGAACAAATCGGTACGCCTAACGGACAAAGGTATTGCCAAGGCAGAAAGATTTTTCAAGGTGGACAACCTTTCCGACCCAGATAACATCGAACTAAACAACTACATCAACAATGCTTTGCGCGCGCATGGAATTATGAAACGCGATGACGACTACATTGTTGAGCGTGGCCAAGTGGTAATTATCGACTCATTTACCGGCCGTAAGATGGAGGGCAGACGTTTTTCAGCTGGCCTTCACCAAGCTATCGAGGCAAAAGAGCACGTTACCATCAAGGAAGAAAACAAAACACTTGCAACCATCACGTTGCAAAACTATTTTAGATTGTACCACAAGCTTAGTGGTATGACGGGTACTGCCAAGACGGAAGAGGAGGAGTTTAACACCATCTACAACGTAGACGTTGTTTGTATCCCCACCAACTTGCCACTTGTAAGGGTGGACGAGGCCGACTTGGTTTACTCAACACGTGCTGGCAAAATGCGCGCCATTGTTGAAAAAATCAAAGAACTCAACAAAACTGGTCAACCTGTGCTTGTGGGCACT
>JAFTNE010000013.1 GCA_017452035.1 Clostridia bacterium | reverse complement strand
GTGGTTGAAAACACCGTCCAAAATGATACGGATGCCCAACTTTTTAGCCTCTTTGCAAAGGGCAACAAAGTCGTCATAAGTACCAAACATTGGGTCGATAATTTCGTAGTCTTCGGTGTCGTACTTGTGGTTGGAATATGCCTTGAAAATGGGGTTTAGGTAGATGGTTTTTACGTTCAAACTTGCCAAGTATGGCAATTTTTGACGTATACCATTGATGTTACCACCAAAAAAGTCGTGGTTGCGCACAACGCCATTTTCGTCACGGAAAAATGGTTGCTCGCCCCAAGGACGAAGAATTTTGTCCTCGGTGGCAACAGTTGTGCCGTCACCATAGAACCTGTCGGGCATAATTTGGTACATAACACCCTTGTTTAGCCAATCGGGCACTTTGTACATCTTTTTGTAGACGGAAAGTTGCCAAGGTTGAACGTTGTCGTAGTACAAACTTGGTTTGTTGTTACCATCAATGCCAATGTAGTGTTCGTATTTTACACCTTCCATACGGAAGTAGTACCAGTAAAGGCCCTTTTTGAGTGCAATGTCGCAAAGGTAGCTGTCCCATCCACCACTGCCTACTTCACGGTACATTAGGTACTCTTTGTTGAAAGAGCCATCGTCACTGTACACCACGATATACACGTTAGATGGAGCTACACATTGGTTGATTTGTAAACGGATGCCAAACTTTTGATACTCGGCTACTGCACCTACGATACTTTTATAAAAGGTGTTTGTCGGATCGTACTGAATATACTGCATTACATTCTCCAAATTTTTTGTGCGTATTCTCTTACAGAACGGTCAGCGGCAAATCTGCCAGCTTCGGCAATGTTTTTGAGAGATTTTTTGTTCCATACATCAATGTCAAGGTATGCTTGATCCATCTTATCGTGAGTTGCCATGTAGCTTGCAAAGTCAGCAAAGCACATGTATGGGTCGGCAACTTGGGCAGAACGAAGAAGGTAGTTGGAGATACTTTCGAACGTTTCGCCAGCAAAGCCGTTGTTGAGTTCTTCGATAATTGCGCGAAGTTTTGGTTGCTTGAAGTAGTACTCCATGGAGTTGTAGCCCTTTGCCCAAACGCCTTCTACTTCGCGAGCGTTAAGACCAAAGATAAAGATGTTGTCGTCGCCAACACACTCGTGCATTTCGACATTTGCACCATCCATTGTACCAATTGTCAATGCGCCGTTGATCATAAACTTCATGTTACCTGTACCACTTGCCTCTTTACCAGCCAAAGAAATTTGTTCACTAACTTCGGCAGCTGGAATAAGAGCCTCGGCCATGGTTACACAGTAGTTTTCCATGAAAATAACGTTGAGTTTTTCGCGAATTTTGGGCCACTTTTCCAGTTCCTTTTGGATGCAACAAATAAGTTTGATAACTTCCTTTGCACGGTAGTAACTTGGAGCTGCCTTTGCGCCAAAGATAAAGGTTTGTGGAGTAACGTCCAAATTGGGGTTTTCTTTGAGGTCGTGGAACAATGAAATGATCTTCAACACGTTCAAAAGTTGACGCTTGTACTCGTGAAGACGCTTTACTTGTACGTCAAAACGGGTGTTAGGGTCAATGATGATGCCACTTTTTGCCTTGGCAATATTTGCAAAGTGTTGCTTGTTTGCAAGCTTGATTTGCGCCATTTGTTGGTGAACTTGACTGTCATCAAGGTATGCGTTGAGTTTTGTAAGCTCGCTTGCGTCAGTGATAAAGCCATCGCCAATAAGGTCGGTAATAAGACCTGTAAGTTTTGGGTTTGCTTGGCAAAGCCATCTGCGGTGAGCGATACCATTTGTAACGTTACCAAACTTGGTAGGCTCAATTTGGTAGAAGTCTTTGAACAAACTCTTCTTCAAAATGTCACTGTGCAAAGCAGAAACACCGTTTACGTAGTGAGACGTGATAATGGACAAGTTTGCCATACGAACTTGGTCGTAAGCAATGATTGCAAGGTCGCTAACCTTTTTGAAGTCGCCACCAGTTTTGTCAAAGAATTCTTTGCAGGCGCGTTCGTTGATTTCTACAATAATTTGGTAGATACGTGGCAACAACTTTTGGAAGATGTATTGTGGCCAGCTTTCAAGTGCCTCGGCCATAACCGTGTGGTTTGTGTAAGCACAAACAGATTTTACAATGTGCCAAGCGTGTTCCCAAGAGAAACCATAGTCGTCAATGAAAATACGCATAAGTTCGGGACCACAAAGTGCTGGGTGAGTGTCGTTGATGTGCACTGCAACCATATCTGTAAAGTTATCAAAGTGTCCGTAACGCTTGTAGTGGTCGGTTGTGATATTTTGCATTGCCGCAGAAACAAGGAAGTACTCTTGCTTTAAGCGAAGAATTTTGCCCTCTTCGTGGTTGTCGCTTGGGTACAAAACCTTTGTGATCATTTCGGCTTGAGATTGTTGCTCGAGTGCGCGCATGTACTCGCCTTGGCCAAATGCTGCAAAGTCAAATGGCTTTTTGGATCTTGCAGACCACAAACGCAAAACGCCAACAGCATTAGCCTTGTAACCATCAACAAGCATATCGTATGGGAAAGCCTCTACTTCGTCACAGTTAAATTGTTGGTAGATTGGGCCTTTGTCCGTCCAAATTTCCTTTACTATGCCACCAAAACGTACTACTTGCGCCTTGTCGGGACGTTCTTTTAGCCAAACTTCGCCACCAGGCAACCAGTTGTCGGGCAACTCAGTTTGCCAACCGTCAACAATTTTTTGTTGGAAGAAACCATATTCAAAACGCAAAGAGTGTCCCATTACAGGGAAGTCTTCCTTTGCAAGACAGTCCAAGTAGCAAGCTGCCAAACGGCCAAGACCACCATTACCAAGGCCAACGTCTGGTTCAAATTCGTAAAGGTTGTTGAGGTCAACTTTGTAGTGTTTTTTGAGCACCGATGCAAAAAGCTCTTCCATTTCCATGTTGAATAGGTTGTTTTTGAGGGACCGACCCATCAAAAACTCCATAGAAAGGTAGTGAATACGTTTACGTGTACGAGCTTTATGTTCGTGGTTGAAATCGGCACGCTTTTGAAGCAAAAGGTCGCGCACTACTCGTGCAACGCACTTGTAAAGTTGAAAGTTGGACAGTTCGCTTGCGCTTACGCCATATTGCTTTTCAGCAGCCAATTCAATCAAGTTCTTAATTTGAGTTTTTGTAATATTTTTGTGCATTGTAGTTAATCTCCAAAATTTATAAAGAGGTTATTTTTTTGCAGGCATGTAGTAATATTGTACACTGGATGCAGGAATTGTAAACTCTGCGTATCCGTCATCAGTAGTTGTAACACTTTGTACAACATCAATACCACGTCCACTGTACTTGAACTCATCACTGTTCAAAATTAGTTGGTAACTGCCTGGGTCCATAAAGAAACCATACTTGTGGTAGTCGTACAGACTAAAATTGACAATTGCAAGAATTTTGCTACCATTTTTTGCAATGCGCTCAAATGCGAATACGCTGTTTTTGGTGTCGTCTGCAATTACCCACTTAAAGCCATCCCAGTCCACTTCGTTTTGGTAAAGGGCCTTGTACTTTTTGTAAGTTTTGTTGAGGTCCATTATAAATTGACGGTGACTGTCGTGTTTTGGGAAGGTCAACAGCATCCAGTCAAGTTCACGTTCCTCACTCCACTCGTTCCATTGAGCAATTTCGTTACCCATAAAATTGAGTTTTTTGCCAGGATGAGCAAACATAAAGCCCATGTAAGCTTTGAGTTGTCTAAACTTGGTTTCGTAGTCACCAAACATCTTGTTGATGAGACTCTTTTTGAGGTGCACTACTTCGTCATGAGAAATGGGCAAAATGTAGTTTTCCGAATATGCATAGCACATAGAGAAGGTCATTTTGCCATGGTTGTCACCACGCCACAATGTGTCACATTGCATGTAACTAAGGGTGTCGTTCATCCAGCCCATATTCCATTTGTAGTTAAAGCCCAATCCACCAACGTAAGTTGGGTGTGTAACCTTGGGGAATGCAGTGGACTCTTCTGCTACAAACAGCGCGTATGGGCAAGCTTGGAATACGTTGCAGGAAAGCTTACGCAAAAAGTCGATAGCCTCCAAGTTTTGGTTGCCACCAAATTTATTTGGCGCCCACTCTCCGTCACGG
>JAFTNE010000163.1 GCA_017452035.1 Clostridia bacterium | reverse complement strand
GCTGATCCCAATGTGGAATTTTGTATTTTAATTAAACAATCTTTTTTGTGATTTGTCAAGCAATATGCAATCGTTTGTCTAATAAGTGCTTAGTTAAGTCTGCTCAATTTAGTGTTGTTGGCAATTACAATAAGTGTCGTTTGCTCGTCAAGTAGTTGTTCGGGCGTGACATGAACGTTGATTTTGCCTGCCTTTTTGATGGCTACCACGTTGATGCCGTACTTTTTGCGCAAATTTAGCTCAACAAGGCTTTTTCCCACCCATTCACTTCTTACGTCAATTTCTACAATAGAGGCGTCTTGCGATAGGGAAATCATGTCAATAAAGCCAGAACTTAACAAGTTTTTAGCAAGTCGAACGCCCGATTCGCTCTCGGGACAAACAACTTGGTCTGCGCCCACACGCAACAATATTTTTTGTTGCATTTCGTTTGCACATTTTGCTATGACGGTTTTTACTCCCATTTCTTTGCAAAGTGTAACAGCCATTACACTTGCCTCTAAACTGCTTGCCATACATACAATAGCCGTATCAACGCTACCAATATCCAAACGCGCAAATACGTCAGCATCAGTAACGTCAGCGCATTTACAAACTGGTATAAAATCTGACGCGTCATTTACAAGTTTTTGATTGCCGTCAATGGCAATTACTTCCTTGCCGTTTTCTACAAGTTCGCGTGCTACTGCCAAGCCGTATCTGCCAAGTCCAAACACAGCGTATGTTTGATTTTTTTTCATAGTTTACTCCTTTATCCTACGCTTATTTCTTCGATTGGATTGCTGATGATGTTATTGTTTTCACGATTGCTACCAAGGGCAATGGCAAGTGATATTGGGCCAACTCTGCCAAGATACATTGTTGCAATGATGATGACCTTACCAACGTTGTTTAGGCTTGCAGTCAAGTTTCGAGATAGTCCAACAGTTGCCGTTGCGCTTACCGACTCGTACAACAAGTCAATAAAAGGCGCGTCGTTTGTTGCTACCAAAAGCAGTGTGGACGTTGCGCAAATTGCAATAAACGCTACTACAACAGCAATGGCTTTTTTGATGGATGCATCCGAAATGGTTCGTCCAAACATTGTAGCACTGTTTTTGTTTTTTATGGTGGCAAATGCCGAGCAAAGCAACACTGCAATCGTTACCGTTTTGATGCCACCAGCAGTACCTACGGGCGAGCCACCAATGGCCATCAGTATTAGGGAAACAAGTGCTGACGCATTTGTAAGATTTTCTTGTGGTATTGTTGCAAACCCAGCAGTTCTTGTAGTTATTGATTGGAAAAATGCTACTTGAATTTTGTCAAACAAGGACAAATTTCCAATGGTAAGAGGGTTTGTGTACTCAAAAATAAAGATGCAAACAGCTCCCAAAATTACAAATCCAAGGGTAAAGGAGATGGCAATTTTGCTATGCAAAGTAAGATGTCTAAATATCTTTTTGTTTTTTGAGGTTCTTGTTTTAAATACGCGTAGCACATCCCACCAAACTATGTAACCCAAGCCACCCAAGATTATTAGTAGCGAGGTTACGGTATTTATTAGAGGATTTGTTGCGTAGTTGTAAAGACTGTTTTGGGCAATAATGTCAATTCCTGCGTTGCAAAATGCCGATACAGAGGTGAATAGTGATATCCAAATACCCCTTGCGCCAAACTCTGGCACAAACACAAACATGTATAAAAGCGCACCCACGCCTTCAATAATAAGCGTTCCCAGCATAACTTTCTTTACAAAGCTGATAAGTCCTGCCATTGTGTTGAGGTTGAAAGCATCTTGAATAAGCAATCTGTCGCCTATGCTCATCTTTTTATGCAAAAGCATCATCACTCCCGACATTACCGTTATGATACCCAAACCACCAATTTGGATGAGCACAAGTATAACAATTTGCCCAAAGACACTCCAAGTGGATACAACAGGCAACGTTACAAGTCCCGTTACGCAGGTTGCCGTGGTTGCAGTGAATAACGCATCAAGATATGGCACGGGCTTTCCAGTGGCAGAACTGATGGGCAAAGCCAAAAGGCCACTTCCCACCAAAATGGTAACCAAAAAACTCAGCAAAATGATTTGTGTTGTAGATAGTGAAAATTTCTTTTTACCAATCATAAATAGTTTTCCCGTTATCGATAGAACGAAAAACCAGCGTCCCCTTCAGTCAGCTGGTCCCCAATTTATTATTTTAGTGCCAAAAGCACTCTGTTAGTCTAATTAAAACACTTTTGCGCAAATTTGTCAAGACTAAAAGTTAGTATTTGTCAATAGTCAACTTTGTTTTCTTGTGTTGGATTGAATTTTCCCCAAAGATTAATAAACATAACTTAGACAAGACAATGTTTTTTTTGCAAAACATTGCCCAGTACAAAAAGGCAGAAAAGTTTATTTGTAACAAATCTTTACATAAATATGCAATTATGCTACAATATTTTTACAAAACATTGGTTTATACGCGTTGTAAAGTAGGGAGGTATCGTATGAAGGTGTTTATTAGCTGGTCGGGCGCAGATCGTGAAGTTAAAAATGCCATTGTTGCAAAGTTTAAGCAAGAGGGTATCGACTATTTCGACTCTGACGAGCAATGCCTGTCAGCTTTTTCCGGCGCTTGTATCGAAGGTGTACGTAGTTGCCAAGTTTTTGTTGTTATCATCAGTCCAGCATCAATGAGTTCCAAATCGTTGGTGATCAACGAGGTTATCGAAGCTCACCGTTTGGAAGGACTCAACAAGCTTAACATGATGGTGTACAGCATTACTGACGAACCACTCACGCCCGAGTTTGCCATGCACCTAAACCACATCACAGACACCAATCATATCGCCCGTTTAAACAAGATGGGTTCATTAGCTAGCCTCGATTTGTTGGCATATCGTGTAAAGGAGTTGTTTAAACTGCGTGCCGAAGGCCGTCCCGAATTGCCCATGGATAGCTCTCGTCCCAAAGTTGCTGGGGTGAAAATTGACGCAAATTTTGACGGATATTTTGTTGCCGACAGTCGCAATGATGTTATTGCAGATATCCAACAAGCATTTGAAAAGTCCAACATAGTTGTGTTGACAGGCACTTTTGGTTTTGGCAAAAAAACCGTTGCACGCAAGTACGTATCAACGTGCAACTACCAATCAGCAGTGGAGGTCAATGGTTTTCATCAATCGCTGTACGATTTTATGCTAAACACCTTGGCCTTTGCAAACATCCACCAAGATGCAATAAATAGCAGTGACAATGATGTAATTATTCAAAAAAAGTGCCAACATCTTGGCAAACTTACCCACAACGATATTATTGTTATCACAGATTTAGAGTTGGATGAGATGGCTGATGATATGGTTTTGAGGTTATTGAAAAGCCTGAGTTACCACGTGATAATTACCACTCAAAAAATTGCCGATATTTACGCCGACTACTTGCCGGTAATTGGCGTTGGTCCAATGTCTACAAACCACCTTGTAGAATTGTTTTTCCACCACTACGATAGAACGGGCAAAATTGACCATGCACCCTTGATGGATGCAGTGGTTGAGTTTTTTGATGACATTGGTGGTCACACAAAGACGGTGGAAATTGCAGCGCTGGAACTGGCTTTGCGAATGAAATCTCGCCCTGAGGAGGTAATCAAGTACCTCAACGTTAAGTCCAACAAAAAAAGTAGTCTTAACGAAAGAATTGTTGACAAACTTTCCAGACTTATTGGAATGAATCAGTTTAGTGTTGATGAACAGCAAATTCTCCTTTGTGTGGCATTGCTTGCTACCCCCACAATCAGCAAAGACGAGTTAGTAGATTTTCTTGAAGGTGTAGATCCGTTTGAAAACGCTTCGTTTATAAATTTGATAGACAATGGTTGGATTACAGCTAATTTGTATGATGCAAGTTTGTTTATTGAACCGGTAATTGCAAGGGTGTTTGTTCCCAAGTTTATGGATTACTCTATTGCAACCAAATGCTTTGTATATTTGGTAAAAAAATATGCCGATACAAATATTTGCTCATTGATACGTTACTACAGTACCCTCGAACGCTTTGCGCAATTGCTCAATCTTGACAAGGTTGTGGATGTTTTGCATTTTGCGCGTATGCGACTTGTCAATGCATCAACACCCGTGCAATCTGCTGACGTTATCAACAGCTATACAACTTGGTACAACAATGTTGAAGAGTTTGGTGCTATGCCAACGGAGCAACAGTATTTAACCAAGTTTGTTGTTGTATGCATCAACGCAATAGTTATGCCCTCGTTGAGAGGTATAGACTTTTTAACCACCAATAATGCCACAAGCGAACGCCTTTACCCTTCGTTAGAAGATACTGCCACCATTGATATGGAAAGCGTTCAAAACAATCCGTTGTTTGCAGACGTTTTGGAAAGTATTGAGTTTGATGAAATTCGCCAGCTATTTGATGACGAGGATAACTTGACAGATGAAACACTCATTGATATTTTTGATGATATCTACGATGCCTTTTGCAATACTGACGAGTGGGAGCTTGCAAACGGCTTGTCACGTTTGATTGACGAATTGGAATCCAGTCCAGAAAAACTGATGGATGCTACCATTGCAAATCAATCTATCCAAGCAGTAAGGCAAGTGATTGGCGTGTTTTTCAACAGGGGAAAGTTTAACGCATGTTCTGTTTTGTTGGAGCAACTTGTAAATTTGGATGGTTGGTCGGACAACCACCTGTACGACTTGCTAATTTTGATCGCGCAATCCAACGTTGGCGAAGGCAATGTGAGTGAATTTTGCTCATTAATGCAATCTGCTGACGATTTGCTGGGCAAAATGCTTAGCTCTGGTGATTTTACCGGTAACAACTTATTAGATATACAAGATGCGCACCTATGTTTATACACGATGGCATTGGTACAAATGGGTGACATTGACCAAGCAATTGCAAAGTTTAGTCAACGAAAAGAACTTGGCATCAATAGTGTAGGGGATTTGTGTATCAGTGCTATCATTGCAAGTGTTAGTACTCTTCAACAAACTGCGCGCACGGACGATTTAATTGCGTTTGTCCAAGATAACAAATCCATTTTGCAACAGTACATCAAAAACGCACCTGCGCAAAGTGAATTGCTACAATTTGTGCAAAATTTGGTGGAAAGCGTAGATAATGAGTAATCAATATGCCATAACTGCAATCCCAGTTGTGAATAAGATAATATAGGAGACGTAAAAACACCATTATACAAAATGTTTTAGCATACAGTGCAAATGTGGTACATGGTACATAAATGTTAATCAACAAAAAAAGCCTTCGGTAAATTCGAAGGCTTTTTTGCATGTAGCAAGTTTTTCGATATTTTTTTTAAACAAGTGGCTTTTTTACCAAATAACAATACGTTTTTCGGGAGCAATGTACATTTGGTCATTTTCCGTAACGTCAAATGTTTTGTACCACTCGTCAAAGTTACGTGGTGGCATG
>JAFTNE010000162.1 GCA_017452035.1 Clostridia bacterium | reverse complement strand
GGGCATACGACAGAATTTTACAGCTTGCTATCAAAGTATGTGGCCAATCACAAAGAGTGCCAAAAGGAACTTGCCAAATACAATTTTTTGTTAGATGTCTAATTAAGTTAACTGTAACGCTTTTTTGAATAAAGATGTATTTTAGTGTTTGGGTATCAATTGTATGCAACTGTCTACAACTATCGCATGTATTGGCTGTATATATTTCGATATATTTTCAACAATAATACCACCAATCAAATTAAAAAGCCACGAGATAATTTCCCGTGGCTTTGTTGCTATCTCAAAATATTTAATTAAAACTTTTTGATGCATCCAACAACTTTACCCAAAATGATGGGGCTATCCGTTGGTGAAATAACAATATCTTCCATTGCATCATTTTCTGGATGCAAAACAAGGCTGGGGCGTGTTGATACAAGGCGTTTGATTGTTGCCTTTTCTTCCCAATATACAAGGACAATTTCCCCAATATTGGCATCGTTTTGTTGATGAACAACAACCATGTCGCCATCGTCAATGCCAGCTTTTATCATACTTTCGCCTTCAACGCGCAACATAAACAATTGTTCGCCGGCAAAAATGTCTTTGGGAAGTGGAAACTCGCCTTCAACATTTTCTACTGCCAGAATACCAGTACCAGCACTAACGTTACCAACAAGTTTTACATAGTTTGCTGGCGTACGATTAGTTGTCACACTGATAGCGCGCTTTTTGTTGGCTGCAACGTTATCAATCATGCCACCATTTTTAAGTTTTTCCAAATAGTAGTGCACAGTTGAAGTGGATTTGATATTAAATTCGTCAGCAATTTCGCGCACTGTTGGTGGGTAACCATTGTTATCAATATAATCGCGCAAATAATTATATATTTCAATCAAACGATTGTCGCCTTTTTTCATACTGTACCTCTCAAATAAATATGGTGTGCATATCTTAAATCTGATGTAGTTGACGTCTTTGAGCTATCAAAAATCAACTAACTGTATGTATTATACAACATTTGTTCTATTTTTGCAATACATTTTAGACTATTTGTTCGATAAAATATTACAAAGTTCGACAAAAATGCAAAAAATAGGGTGCCATCCATTGGAAAGCACCTAAAAATTGTAAAATTAGTAAAAATAAAACAAAATGCGATAGTATTCCTAATCAAATTACAATATAATCCATAAATCTATCGACAAATTCTCTACGAATTGTGGCAAAAATTTTGGCATTTTCTTCATCAAAATCTACGGTAAACTTTGCATCGTACTTGTTGAGTAGCGTAACCAGTTTGCCATACTTGGCTATTGCCACTTTGAGGGTGATTTTAGCATAGTCCGTTTGCGTTCTCCTTTCAATTTCTTCCATCAAAACGTCAATATTTTTTCCAGTTTTTGCAGAAATAAATATAGCTGGACGATTTGTTGGCACAATTGGCAAACTTTCTACCATATCACATTTGTTATAAACGCGTACAACTGGTGCAGTAACGCCCAATTCGCCAAGCAGTTGCTCGGTTACTTGAATGTGATTTTCAACGTTTTCGTCAGAAATGTCGCACACGTTAAGTACCAAGTCTGCAAGAACGGTCTCTTCCAAGGTAGATTTAAATGCATTGATGAGTTGGTGGGGCAGGTCTTTGATAAATCCAACAGTATCGCAAAACAACACGTTAACGCCATTTGGTAAAACGCTTTTGCGCACGGTGGTATCCAACGTTGCAAACAATTTATTGTCGGCATACACTTGGTTTTGCGTAAGCAAGTTGAACAAAGTAGATTTACCAGCATTGGTATATCCTACAAGCGCAATGGTAAAAACTGGGTTGCGTTTGCGCTCCTTGCGAGAAAGTTCACGGTGTTGGGCAATATCTTTGAGTTCTTGGCGCAAGTGGTGGATTTTGTCTCTAATTAGACGTTTGTTTGTTTCCAGTTTGGTTTCACCAGGTCCACGTGTGCCAATACCTGCGCCTTGACGGGAAAAGTTTTTTGATGGTTTTGTTGCCAAGTTGTAGGTCAGTTGGGCAAGTTCTACCTGCTTTTTACCCTCGGCAGACTGCGCTCGCAAAGCAAAAATATCGAGTATCAAGTCGATACGGTCAATGATGTCAATATTAAGTTCGTTTTGCAAAAACTTTCGTTGCTGCGAGTCTAATTCGCAAGAAAAAATTGCAACTTCTACGTCATCAACAACCTCAAGGCTATTTTTAATCTCCTCAATTTTACCAATGCCCAAAACGGTAGTAGGGTCAAGGGTGTTGCGCTTTTGCGAAATTGTCAGCACAATTTTGCCATTTGCAGTTTTAATTAGTTCTTCAAGCTCGTGCAAATCTTGGCTGACGTTGGCGTTTGGGGTTTCAACATACACCAACAAAACGTTGGTTATCGTGGTGTTTTTCATTGCTCGTCCCCCTCGTCATTTCCATTTGGATCAAAAATACTAACCTTTGTGGACGCTTTACGGCGCAAATCGTCCGTTATGGCTGCGTAGTGTCGGCGAGTAGTGTTAACATCCTTGTGTCCTAATACGTCAGCTACAATGTAAATATCGCCAGTATTGCGATACAATTGTGT
>JAFTNE010000161.1 GCA_017452035.1 Clostridia bacterium | reverse complement strand
GAAAAACTTGTGGAGGCTGCATCCAAACTGGGCGCAACTACCACCGAAGAACTCATCAATATGGCGTTCCGTATTAACTAAAAATCCTTCAACATCAACAAACTCAGTCCCTTAGACTACTTTATACATAAACAGGTAAAACTATGGAACAACAATTTTTTACAAGCACTTTGACGGAACACGAACGCGATACGGAAAACATCCTTCGCCCCAAAATCTTTGATGACTATGTCGGTCAAGACAAGGTAAAGCAAAACATGTCCGTCTATATAAAAGCAGCACTTGCACGTGGCGAAAGTTTGGACCACGTACTTTTGTACGGTCCTCCAGGACTGGGCAAAACCACTTTGGCGCACATCATTGCCAACGAAATGGGCGTACCCATCACAATTACCAGTGGTTCGGCAATCCCTGGCAAGTTTGACCTTTCGGCAATTTTGTCTAAACTAAAACCCAACGAGGTGCTTTTTATTGACGAAATTCACCGTTTGCACTCCTCCTTGGAGGAAATTTTGTACCCAGCAATGGAAGACTACCGTCTTGACTTTGTTGTGGGCAAAGGCCCAAGCGCAACCAGTGTAAACATCAAGCTGGAAAAGTTTACGTTGATTGGTGCAACAACCAAAGCAGGTAACCTCGCAGCACCCTTGAGAGACCGTTTTGGCGTACAAATGCGCCTTGACTTGTACAGCCCCGAGCAACTGACAGACATTGTCAAAAAATCTGCCAAAAAGTTGGGCGCACAAATTGACGACCAAGCTGCTTACGAAATTGCTCGCCGTAGCCGTGGAACTCCACGTATTGCAAACAGGCTTTTGAAACGCGTAAGAGACTTTGCTGACGTACTTGGCAACGGCCAAATCACAACGGAAGTTACCAACCACGCAATGCAAGTTATGGAAGTGGACGAACTGGGTCTTGACGCAGTAGACAAAAATATTCTTACCACCATAATCGACAAGTTTAGTGGTGGCCCTGTTGGTCTTGATACACTTGCATCAGCCACTGGCGAAGATACCCAAACTATCGAGGACGTGTACGAGCCATATCTACGTCAACTGGGCTTTATTGCCCGTACACCAAGGGGACGCGTTTGTATGCCCAACGCCTACAAGCACCTTGGCAAAAAACTATCAAAGGAACGTATGCAAATGCTTGCCATTTATGATGACAGCTTAGCAGACGATAATACATCTGATGAAAACTAGCGATTTCGACTACACCCTGCCGGAAAATCTCATTGCTCAGCACCCAGCCGAGCCACGAGACCACTCCCGTCTGCTGGTGTACAACCGACAAACAAAAAGTATATCTCACAAACACTTCTACGACATTGTGGACTACCTAAAAAAAGGTGACGTGCTTGTTGTAAACAACACCAAAGTTTTGCCAGCACGTATCTATGGCCACAAGGAGCATACAGGGGGCAAAATTGAGTTTTTGCTACTAAAACGTATCGACCTGACCCATTGGGAAGTTATTTTAAAACCAGGTCGCATTGCCAAGCCTGGCGCAGTGTTTTGCTTTGGCGAAAACCTCAAAGCACGCGTGGACTCGGTAGGGCAAGACGGCAGTCGCATTGTAGAGTTTATCTACGATGGCGTGTTCGAAGATATTCTTTCAAAGGTAGGCGAAATGCCCTTGCCACCATATATAACAGCAAAACTCCAAGACAAATCTCGCTACAACACAGTGTACTCCAAGGTGGATGGCTCAGCTGCAGCACCCACTGCTGGATTGCACTTTACCCCAGAGCTTTTGCAAAAGTGCAAAGAAAAGGGTGTTGAGGTGGTGGACGTTTTGTTGCACGTGGGACTTGGAACCTTCCGTCCTGTAAAGGTGGAGGATGTAGAAAACCACCACATGCACAGCGAGTATTTCTCTGTGTCGCAAAAATCTGCTGACGTTATCAACAAGGCCAAAGCAGAAGGTAGACGTGTTATTTGCGTAGGCACAACAAGTGTTCGCACCTTGGAAAGTGCAGTAGACGAACGTGGCTTAGTGCAAGCAATAAGTGGCAATACGGAAATTTTCTTGTACCCACCATACAAAATGAAGGTGGTTGATGCGCTTATTACCAACTTCCACCTACCACAAAGCACCCTTTTGATGCTTGTATCCTGCCTTTGCAGTAGAGAGGAAATTTTGTCCGTCTACGACGTTGCCGTTAGCGAAAAATATCGTTTCTTCTCCTTTGGCGATGCAATGCTAATAGAATAATCCCTTACACAAGGAATCAAAATGAAACAATTTAGTTACGAACTATTACACATAGACAAGCACACTGGCGCACGCACAGGTGTATTCCATACGCCACATGGCGACATTGAAACACCAATATTTATGCCCGTTGGTACTGCTGCAACTGTCAAAGGTTTGTTGCCCTCCACATTGAAGGAAATTGGCACACAAATTTTGCTTTCCAACACCTACCACCTTTACCTTCGCCCCGGCGCAGATATTGTTGAGCAGGCTGGTGGTTTGCATAGCTTTATGCATTGGGATAGACCCATTTTGACGGACAGTGGTGGTTTTCAGGTATTTTCTCTTGGTGCAATGCGCAAAATTACCGAAGAGGGTGTAATTTTTAGTTCTCACATTGACGGTAGCAAACACGTATTCACTCCCGAAAGCGTAATGAAAACGGAAGAACAACTGGGCGCAGATATCATCATGGCATTTGACGAGTGTTCTGCACACGGCTCCGACCACCGTTACGCCGAGCAAGCAATGATGCGTACTCACCGTTGGTTGGATCGTTGCGCACACGCTCACCAAAATGGTAAACAAATGTTGTTCCCTATCATACAGGGTAACTTCTACGAAGACTTACGTGTTGAGTCTGCCAAGTTTGTCCGTGACTATGCCGAGTGTGGTATTGCCGTTGGTGGTCT
>JAFTNE010000160.1 GCA_017452035.1 Clostridia bacterium | reverse complement strand
TTGCTGTTTGTAGGAGTCGCATATCTGATGACGTTCATGCACTTATCACTTACAAACTTCGTACAACCCAATGGGATACCGACCCAATGTACGTAGACTACCCTGTACAAATGGCTGCTGTAACTTTGGTATCCATCCCACTGTTTATGGTATTCATCTTCCTTCGTAAGTACATCATGAAGGGCGTAGCTCGTAGTGGTATCAAGGGATAATCAAACTGTCCCATCCCAAAAGGCGATTGTAGCAATACACAAATGTTTTGTGTAGGTTACAAGCGCGCCTGTTATCGCGACAGCAAAATGGCAATACTTAATTTGCAATGCGATAACGCAAGTCCATTATTTATCGAATATATTTTCAAAAATATATTAAAAAACTAAAATTCACAAGGAGAAATCAAATGAAAAAAGTTTTTGCAGTTGTTCTCATGGTAATCATGCTTGTATCAGCTTTGTCTGTAGTTGCAGCATGTGACCTTGGCAACGACGACCTCACAGTAGTTTTTTATAGCACAATGGGACAAAACTTGCAAGACGTACTCAACAAGTACATTGCTGAGTTTAATAAGATTTACCCCAACATCGAAATCGTGCACGAGATCCCAGGTGGTTACCCTGACGTTCGCGACCAAACATCTCAAGAACTTATGGTAGGCAAAGGCCCAAACATGGCTTACTGCTACCCCGACCACGTTGCTCTTTACAACATTGGTGACCAAGTTGTTGACCTCTACGACTACATGAACAGCACCGAAGTTATCCCAGCTAACAGCGAATTTGGTAACACCGAAGAAGTTGCCGTTGGTATGACAAAGGCAGAAATTGATAACTTTATTGATGGTTACCTTGAAGAAGGTACACAATTTGTAACAAACAGTGGCGAAGAAGAAATGCTTACACTTCCATTCTCCAAGTCCACCGAAGTTTTGTACTACAACGAAACATTCTTTACAGCAAACAACCTCAAAGTTCCCGATCACTGGTGGTGTGATACAAATTGCCCAGAAGGATGCGACTCCTCTATGGAATACGTTTGCAGAGCAATCAAAAAAATCGATCCTACATCCAAACCTCTTGGATACGACTCCGAAGCTAACTGGTTTATCACAATGTGCGAACAACTTGGCACAGACTACACAAGTCTCGAACCCAAAACAAGCCCACTTGATTCCAGCAAAGTAACACACTACACGTTCTTCAACGACGACAACGTAGATTTCCTCGAAAGATTTAACGGTTGGTACCGTGAAGGTTTGGTAACAACACAAACTCTCTACGGTTCCTACACATCTGGTTTGTTCACAACAGTTGATGCTAACAAGGTTAAGAGCTACATGTCCATTGGTTCTTCTGCTGGTGCTACACACCAACGTCCAGCTCAAAAGGCTGGTGCATACCCATTTAACGTTGGTATCACAACAATCCCACAAGCAGACAAAAACAACCGTAAGGTTATTTCTCAAGGTCCAAGCGTTTGCATGCTTAAGACTGGTTCCGAAACAAACCTCATGGCAACATGGTTGTTCCTCAAGTACCTCACAACTTCCGTAGAATTCCAAACAGAGTTCTCCATGGCTTCTGGTTATATGCCAGTTCTCGAAAACGTTGCTGACGAAGAACTTGCAAAAACAAACAAAGCAGTTGCAAAATATGTAGAATTCCTTGACAATGCTGACGGTGGCGACAACATTGCTGCACTTTCTGCAAAGGTTGCTATTTCTCAAGCTGATGCTTACTACACATCCCCAGCATTTGTTGGTTCTTCTGACGCTCGTGACCAAATGGATATCTTGGTTGCAAAAGTTCTTGGCCTCAAAGAAGAAGACGGCAGTATTCGCACTCAAATTGAGTCTGCATTGAGAACAGCTCTTCAAACTTGTGAAAGTTCCAACCCAACCCCACAAGGCAAATAATAGCAAAAAACTACTACAACTATGAAAAAACTTTCTCTTTTGTTGGCGCTAGTTTTTACACTGGTTTGCGCATGCGCCATCTTTGGTGCGTGCCAAAAGCTGGTGGACTATGCCGCTGACCTTAAATTTGAATTGGGCACCTCCACCATCAA
Organism: Clostridia bacterium; assembly: GCA_017452035.1. Lineage (GTDB taxonomy): Bacteria > Bacillota > Clostridia > Christensenellales > CAG-314 > Fimimonas. The sequence goes on along the minus strand of JAFTNE010000160.1, from coordinate 3,045 downwards.
GGAGGAAGTAACTGTCAAAACCCACATCGATGGCGACACCGTACACTTCAACGTTAGCCACTCTACAGTGTCTAATGGAGTTTTGAAGGCGCGTTTCTTGGGTGTAAACACTCCCGAATCCACCGGTAAAATTGAAGAGTGGGGTAAATCTGCATCCAACTTCACCAAAGAAAAGCTTAAAAATGCCGTTTCCATCTATATCGAGTCGGACGGTCCCACTTGGGAGCCAGATTCCACAGGAAGCAGATACCTTGCTTGGATTTGGTACAAAACGGACGCAAACTCCGACTATCGTCTTTTGAACCTCGAATTGTTGCAAGAAGGTCTTGCATGGCCAAGCAACATGGGTGGCCACGTTTACTCCGAGTACCTCGAAAAAGCCAACAAGCAAGCCCAAGCACACAAGCTTCACATCTACTCCGAAGATAAGGATCCCGATTTCCACTACGGTGATGCGCTTGTTTTGACATTGGAAGCACTCCGTTTGGATACTTTGAGTGAAACATCCATCTACGCTGGTAGCAAAGTTGCTGTCGAAGGTATCATTACTTACAACACAAATGGTATGTGCTACTTGCAAGCATACAATGCCGAGCAAGACCGTTACTACGGTATGGCAATCTACTATGGCTTTGGCGCAACCAGCGATCTTCTAAAGGTATTGCGTATTGGTAACCAAGTTCGTTTGGTTGGTTCTTTGCAACTTTACGAAGCTGGTGGCACATGGCAACTTTCTGGTTTGCAAGCCGATTCCTATGCCGATCCAGATGACACCAACTACTCCGTAATTCTCTCCAAGGATAACCCAGTTGTCTACACTCTTATCGAAAACGGTGCCGACTTTGTTGCTGACGTTACCTACATCAACGAGGATGACGAAGAAGTTAGCGTTCCATTTGCTGAGTTGGCAATGGGCACTTGCGTTAAGATGGAAAACCTCAAAGTAGTAGATACCTACGCTAATCCCAATGCCGACACAACGGAAATTACCATAACTTGTCAAGCACCTGATGGCTCAACAATTTCCCTTCGTACCGAAGAGCTTTATCGTATAAACGACAAAGGTATGTTCGAGGCAATAACTCCCGAGTTCTTTGATGGCAAAACCATCACTGTCGAAGGCAACGTAGACAAGTTTGGCGACACCTACCAAATCAAAATCGAAACTTTCGAAAAAATTACAGTAGTTTCCGAAGGCTAACAAACAGTCACATTCCCATCTCAGTTGGTGCAAACTGCACAAATTTGAGCAATGGGTAAAGCAAAAAATGCTTTGCCCAAACAAGACGTCTTTGCAAAAAGATGTCTGCAAATACTTTTGATGACGTCTCACAACAAGAGCTTTGGCAACAGCGCTTCAGCACAAGCCCGGGCAACGTTGCAAAGCTCCCCAGCGAGATTTCATATATGTAACTCTCATATCACTCTCACAAAAAACAAAAAAACACAAAAAGGAGATAACTATGAAAAAATCACTTCTCATCTGTCTTTTGGCCGTTGTGTTGTGCGTTTCCATGTTGTTTGCAGCATGCGCTCCAAGCTTGGAAGCAGAAACACTCGAAGCAATGAAAAACATGCTTTACCAAATGTACAGAAATGGCAACCCCACAAGCAACTACGAAGTTGTAGGTGTTGTTGCTGCTCAAGGCAAAACAGCTAACATTCAATGGTCTGTAAAGGTTACATCCGGTGACCAAAACGCAGTTAAAGTTGGCTCTTACGACGAAGAATCCAAAAAGGTTACTATCGAAGTTGACCCCGAACCAAAGGCTGACGTTGCTTACACATTGACAGCTACTCTCACAGACGAAAAGGGTAAGGCTTACGAAATTGATGGACAACCTGCTTCCATTTCCTTCGAACGCTCCCTCAAAGAGTTCAAAGTTAACACCTATGCAGAGTACCTTGCAGCTTGCCAAGCTAACAGTGGTGCTGGTTCTGACGAACAAATCCGTATCAAGGGTTACGTTATTGGCGTTGTTTGCATGAGCTCTTCATCCAAAGGCTCTTTGTATATCCAAGACGCTGACGGTCACGGTTACTACGCTTACAATCCTGTTGATGCAACAAAAGATTGCGAAACAGATGCACAACTTCGCGCTAAGTGGCCTATCGGTACCGAAGTTTACGTAACAGGTACAGTTACAACATACAACGGTCAATACGAATTCAACAAGGGTTGCGAAGTTCGTAAAACTGGTAACACGGTTACAGACGCTGAACTTCCTTACGTAGATGCAACATCTGCTTTTGCTGCAGCTACTTCCAACGAAGATACAGCTCTTGCTGAGTACCAAAACCGTCGTGTAACATTGAAAGACGCTATTGTTACAAAAATCGATGTTACTGGCACAAAGGGTACATCCGACTACAAAGCTTACTACTACTTCACACTTCCAGGTAGTGATGTAGAGTTCAACGTTTACTACACAATCTACTTCATTGACGATGCTACAGCATCTGCAGTTTGCGACAAGCTTGTTGTTGGTAAAAAGGTAGACCTCTCAGGTATCATCTCTGTATACTCCAAGGACTTCCAAGTATATCCTGACTCTGCTAACTCCGTATCCAACGTTCGTGATGTAGAATACACAGATGCAGAAAAAGTTGCAATTGCAAAACAAAACCTTGCACTTGACTCTGCAATCACAGAACCAAAGTCCATCGATCTTCCAGCTACAGGCGATCTTGGCACAACAATCACATGGGCATTTGCAGAAGGCACAACAGCTGACTTCATTGCAATTGCTGATGGTAAACTTACTGTTTCTGCTCTTCCAGACTCTACAACAGAAGTTACAGTAATCGCTACAATCACAAGTGGTTCTGTTTCCGAAACTAAGGAATTCAAAGTAAACGTTGCTGCAAGCCTTGTTATGTCTGAAACACGCGCATATGCTGGTTATGTAAACCAAGTTAAGGCATCCAAGGAACTTTACCTTGATGGTGGTGTAAGTGGCCGTTACCTCACAACAACTACCAACGCTTCCAAAGCCGTTGCTGTTTATGCTGAAAAAGCTACAGGTGGCTACAAATTCTACATCC
>JAFTNE010000159.1 GCA_017452035.1 Clostridia bacterium | reverse complement strand
ATGTTTTGTGCTAAGGCAATTGATGCAGTGTACGACAGTGATCCTGCAACAAATCCAAATGCAGTTCGTTTTGACGAAATCACCTTTGACAAAATCATTGCCGATAACCTCAAGGTATTAGACCTTACATCCGTTGCTATGTGCAGAGAGTTTGATATGCCTGTGGTTGTTTATGGCAAAAATGAGCCTGATGGCATCATCCGTTTGTTGCAAGGGGAAAAACTTGGCACAATCATTCACAAATAATTCAGCTATTTTTTAGGTGAGTTTGCTACAATGTTTTCGCAGTAAAATTGTAAGCAAATTGTTTGTGGTATTTATCAAATAGGTATTGAATTTATCTCAAAAATATTGTAAAATATAGTATCAACTATAAAACAAGGAGTTAACTATGAACTACGCGACCCCACAAATTGAAGAAATTTTTATGAACTTTGAGTTCGATTGTGAAAAGGCAATTGACTATATGAAAAACGAATTTGCTTTGATGAGAGCAGGACGTGCTAATCCAAAATTGGTAGAAAACATCAAGGTTGATTACTACGGAGCTTTGACACCTATCAAGCAAATGGGTAACATATCTATTCCCGAGCCAAGACAAATTGTAATTTCCGTTTGGGATAAGTCCACATTGAAGGACATCGAAAAGGCTATTTTGGCTGCAAACATCGGTGTTACTCCACAAAACGATGGTGTTGTAATTCGTCTTACCTTCCCAGTTTTGACAGAAGAACGTCGTCGTGACCTTGTAAAACAAGTTAAAAAGCTTGTAGAAGACACCAAGGTTATTTTGCGTAACGCACGTCGTAGCGCTATGGACGGCCTCAAAAAGGAAAAGAACGCAAAAACTGTTTCCGAAGACTTGATTGCTAACTACGAAGTAGAAATTGACAAGGCTTTGGCTAAACTTATCGAAAGCGTAGATAAGCTTGCAAAGGAAAAAGAAACGGAAGTAATGTCCGTATAATGATGAACTTAGTAGATTTAGTAGGACTTGAAGTTTGCGATGCCAAAGACTTTTTACAAAAAGCAGGTATAACAAACTTCAAGTTTGTTTATTATGTAGATAGAAAGCAATCTGCGTATGACAAGGAGATAGTGACGGCCATCCGTCAAAAGGATGACGGGCTGGAACTTATTGTTTGCCGTTACTTGTTAGAAATTTAATGAACAAACTCACTCACGTCGCAATTATAATGGATGGAAATGGTCGTTGGGCAAAGTCCAAGGGGCTTGTGCGTATGCAAGGTCACAAGCAAGGACTGGTTACTGCCGAGAAAATTATTGAACATTCCATCAAGAGGGGCATAAAGTACATTTCGCTTTACGTTTTCTCTACGGAGAATTGGAAAAGGCCTCAAAAGGAAATTTCTACCTTATTTTCTCTTGCCGACAAATACCTTGACAAGTTTCAAGAATTTTGCAAAAATCAAGTTCGTGTAGTCGTGTCGGTCGACAAAACTGGTCTTCCACAGAAAATGGTAGACAAAATTGAACTGATACAAAATAAAACTGCCAAATTTGATGCAATTTGCGTAAATCTTTGCATAAATTATGGTGGGCAGGCAGATATTGTGCAAGCTGTGAACAAACTTGTGGAAAGTGGTACAAAGGTTACTTGCCAAAGTCTACAACAAAGCTTGTACAACGGCTTTATTCCTGCGCCAGATATTATTGTGCGCACGGGTGGTCAAAAAAGGCTATCCAACTTTTTGCTGTATCAAAGTGCTT
>JAFTNE010000158.1 GCA_017452035.1 Clostridia bacterium | reverse complement strand
TATGCCAACAATTTTGATTAGCACTGTTTCGGAAAACGGACAAACAAACTTGGGTTCATACTCCCTTTGCTTCCCTTACTACATTGCCGGCAAGGACTACTACGCAATGATTTTGGAGGCTCGCAACAGCTCCAACACTGCACAAAACATCTTGCGCACCAAAAAATGCACTTTGAACTTTATCACAGACGAAAAGAAGTACTTCAAAGAGGCTGTACGCCTTGGTTTCCCTGGTGACACCACAGAGCAAAAAATGAAGGACTGCTTGTTTACCTTGGTGGATTCCGAGTTGGGCGCAGACCGTCCACAAATGGTTGCCGAAAGCTACCAAGTTTTTGAGTGTACTTGGGACGACAGCTTGGAGGATGCATATCTTGACCAACCAGGCCAGCTCGAAGGCTACGAGCCACCTTATCGCAATTTTAACGGTATCACAAGCAAGTTTGGCGCACACTTCATTTTGAAAATTGACAAAATTTGGATGAAGGAAAAGTACCATCGTGGTATCATTGACGAGTCAAAACCACGCCTCTTCCCACCAGTTCCAGTAGACTACGGCTATCGCGACAGCAAAAACTTCTGGTGCTCTCGCCACAAGACTCCATACTACGTTGGCATCCAAGCAAAAGAAGGTGACGTAAAGTCCGTTATGTACGCAGCAAGCCGTATCGACCCCGAAGTTACCTTTACGGAAAAAGCATGTGGCAAGTTGACAAAAATTCCACGCGTATTTTTGAAAGCAGCTTTGACACAAATGGTAAACATTGCCAAGAGTCAAGGTATCACTGTTATTGACGAGGCAGAAATTGACCTTATCAACAAAATTCGTAAACAAAAAAGATAGTTGACGGTGTTGTAATATACACAACTCAAAGGTACTGCTGTTATCATACACAAAATGCACAGCAATAAAATAATTGCAAAACACGTGCTGATATGTTGTATGCAAATGCTTTGGTTGACAACTGCTTGCAACAAACAAAGCGCAAACAACCAGCCAAAATACTATTGACGTCTAACAAAAGTAACTATAACCCCAAAACACCACTGAGCAAGCAGTGGTGTTTTATTTGTATTAGCGTTTCAAAAGTTTTACCTTGTCATTTTGTCTTGGCGCAAAATGCTATATGTTTGTAAACCACTTGCTAATTTTTTCAATATGTATTACAATGTTATTACCACTTTACAGAGGACAAAACTATGAAAGAAAGAAAACCTCAGGGATTTTGGCCAGAACTATTAGAAAGCATCATTATCGGCGCAGTTATTGGTGCAGTTGTTGGACTGTATCAACTTGCCATGCAATACGTGGTAAAGGGTTCGCAGTTTATGTATTCCAGCCGTAACCCTTGGATTATCGTTGCAATGGTGTTGGCCGTTGCAGTGCTTGCTGTGCTTAACCACTTTATTATCAAACGTCACCAAGGTGTACGTGGTAGTGGTGTACCCTACATGGAGCATGCCATCCATCATGACCATCATATTGACTGGAAAAGCGAACTGCCCCTTATGTTTTTAAACTCCCTTTCGACAGGTTTTGTTGGACTGCCTTTGGGTAGCGAAGGCCCATCCGTTGTACTTGGTGGTAAAACTGCCGAAATGGTAGAGGATGCCATCAACGCCGGCGAAGAAGATACCGTTGTTATGGGCTTTGGTACAGGTTTTGGTTGTGCCGTTTTGAGTCCTCTTGCAGGTATTTGCTACATCTTTGAAGAGGCTCTCAAAAAGTTCAACGTCAAGTTTTTCGTTCGTGGTATTGCCATGATGGTTGTTGCATTTTTGGTAACCAGCCTCATTAACCACCACAGCGTGTTCCACGTGCACGAACTACCCGTATTGCCCTTTGACAACTTCTACGTATTTTTGATGTTGGTAGTTGTAAACGTAATTTTGGGCTGTGGTTTTGCAAAGGGCTTAACCTTGGCAAAAACATTGTTTGAGAAAAATAAAAACAAATTTTGGTCTAAATACTTTGGCTTTGCATTGTTTGCAGTTGCTTTGGTGCTAAACTTTGTTTGTTTGGGTTGGATGGGTTCTGGCGCACACATCATTGAGGAAATCACCCACTTCAACAACGTATGGTTGCTAATTGCTTTGCTTGCTTTCCGTTTTATCCTCACGATTTTTGCAGGTACCGACCGTGTTACTGGTGGTGTGGTAATCCCAATGCTCACACTTGGCGCCATTGGTGGACAAATTGTTGCACTTGTCTGCAACAAGCTTTTTGGTTTGTCTACCGATTACAACCAAGTTGTCATCATCATTTCTATGGCAATTATTTTTACGGTTGTTAACAAAACGCCTATTACCTCTTCCATGCTGTTTTTGACGGCAGTTTTGTATGCAGTTCAACACTCTGCAGATAACATTTCCGTAGCACAATTTTTTGCCACCTTTGTGAACTATCTGCCCATGATAGCAATGACAACAGTAGCCGTAGTTGTTGCAACAGTGCTTTCCAAGTTGATTGTAAAAGATGGTTTGTACCACATGCTATTACACGTAGATTTGCACCATGGCGAAGTTGTTCACCCCGTTGACCCCAACGCGCCACAGGTTGATACCACAACCACAGCTGAGGCGTAAACGCGAAACATAACACTAAATAAAACGACAAAACACACCCCAAACGTTTTTGGGGTGTGTTTGATTTTGTTACATATTTTATTAGAAAGGGGGTATTCCAGTGTGTTTTGTTAGTAAAGTAGTTGTGTTTTTGAGTAAACGATTTTATCGTGTGTTTTTTGTTTGTTTTGGTAGCAATGTATTGTGTTTGCAACGAGTTTACACAAGTTTTACATAGCGCAAAAATTGCACCTATCAACCCTCAAAATGCACACTTGGCAGTTGTGTTGCAACTAATTGTTTTTATAGTCGTTGTAGTGTTTTTTGATGGCATCAAAAGATTGGTCGCTAATCACGTGTTCCATACGGCAAGCGTCTTCGGTGGCAGTTTTTTCGTCAATGCCAAGCGCCATCAGCATTTTTGTTAAAACGGTGTGGCGTTCGTACACCTTTTCGGCAGAATCCTTGCCCTTTTGCGTCATCACAATAAAGCCATCATCATCCACCACAATGTAGTCGTGGCGTTTCAAGATGCCAACAGCACGGCTTACCGAGGGCTTTGAGTAGCCCAAATATGCACCAACGTCAATGGCGCGTATATTTTCATTCTTTTGCGATAGCACGTAGATTGCCTCAAGATACATCTGGCCCGATTCGCGCAATGGCATACAATTCCCTCCCAGGAAAACAAGTTTTAACAATTATACCACTATTAGAACATTTTTTCAAGCGATAATTGTGTTATATGTGCAATTTGCTGATATATCTTTTGTAACCCACTTTTAAAGACAGCGTACGACAGCAACAATGCATTAAAACGACCAAAACAAGCACACAATTTGTCAAATAGCAAAAAATGGCCTCCCATTGTTGCAACTCATATATGTTGTTTTTTTGTGCGTCCTTTACGCTTTTTGCCCCAACAAATTTCACCCGTATTTGCGCCACTAAATGCCACAAAACAAGTATTATGGCAGCAAACAATGCAAAAAATCAGCAAAAAATTTCGTTTTTTTGCATAAAATCGTTTGACAATACAACTTCGATTGCGTATAATATATCGTGGTTAGCAACTGCTAACCAATATACAAAAGGAGTGACGTTATGAATCTCAAACAAGCGCAAGAAGGCGTAGAGTACATCATTGAAAGCATCAACACCAATGACCAAGAGCTTAACGCTTTCCTTTTTTCCCTTGGTTGCTACAGTGGTCAAAAAATCACAGTAGTGCGCCACATGAAGAGTGGTTGCATTGTTGCCATCAAGGACAGCCGTTACAACATCGACAACCAACTTGCACAAGCCATCAACGTGTAGTTGATTTGTGTGTCAACGGCAGTATTCGCAGGCTGATTTACAACTTGGCATTTTTGTAAAACTATTTACCCAGCTATTGTTGGGCAAAAGGGCCAACGAGTGGTCGCCAAATTTTTTACCCTTGTAGTTAGCCATTGCTAACCAAGAGAAATGTAGATAATTCATTAATTTTTCACATAAAGGAGAACAACACATGAACATTCGTATTGCCCTTGCAGGCAATCCCAACTCCGGCAAGACAACCATGTACAATGCCTTGACGGGCCGTAACGAAAAGGTGGGCAACTGGGCAGGTGTTACCGTTGACAAAAAGGAACACCCCATCAAAAAAGCCTACACAAACAAAAGCCAAGTTATCGCCGTGGATTTGCCCGGCGCTTACTCTATGTCGCCATTTACCAGCGAAGAAAGCATCACAAGCGACTACGTAAAAAAGGAAAGCCCAAATGTTATCATCAACATTGTCGATGCCGACAACCTCAGCCGTAGTTTGTTTTTTACAACACAACTGTTGGAGCTTGGCATCCCCGTTGTTGTAGCACTCAACAAAAGTGACGTTGTCGACAAAAAGGGTACAACAATTGACGTAACTGCTCTTTCTCAAAAACTTGGTTGCCCCATTGTTGAAACTGTTTCCACATCCAAAAAGGGACTTAAAGCTCTTGTTGAAAAGGCAATTTCTTGCGTGGGCAGTGAGCAAGTTGCCCCCTACACACAAGGAGATATCGACCTTACAAACAAGGAGGTTGTCGAGCTTGCCGACCGTAAACGTTTTGACTTTGTAAACGAAATTGTCAGCACTGTAGAAGTGCGCAAAGTGCTTACCAAGGACAAAAACTTTGGCGACAAAATTGACGCCATTTTGACAAACAAGTGGTTTGGTTTGCCTATTTTTGCTCTTGTAATGTTTTTGGTGTTCTTCATTTCTCAATCGACACTTGGCGCATGGATTGCCGAAGGTGTGGAGATTGGTGAAACCTTTATCCCTGGTCTTGTTCCCCTTTTGGAAATGTTCCAAGAGTGGGTTGCTGGACTGTTAGAAAACGCCAATCCAGTTATATCGGCCATTTTGGTTGATGGTATCATTGGTGGCGTAATTGCCGTTGTAGGCTTTTTGCCATTGGTAATGGTAATGTACTTCTTGATTGCATTGCTAGAAGACTGTGGTTACATGTCTCGTGCAGCAGTAGTACTTG
>JAFTNE010000157.1 GCA_017452035.1 Clostridia bacterium | reverse complement strand
TTTTCCTTATCGTTGCAATACTTGGTATTGTTTTTGGTTCGTTGGACTACTTCTTTGGAACATCAGCTTTGCAAGAAGTTTTTACCGAAGTTTTTGCCGAACTTGCTCTTGACCCCGAAATGCAAGAGGTTTTGGGTTCCATTGACCAAGCTCAACTGGAAAGCTTTATGCAAATAATTTCCATTGTAAGTGGAGTTTTTGCTCTAATTCCATTGGCTTGGGTTCTTCCCATGCGCAAAAAGATTTTGAAAGCAATGAACGAAGGCACAACACTTTCAACTGGTTTCAAAATTTGCACATTGTTTTTTGTTAGCTTTATTGTAGGCATTTTGTTGCTTTGCTCACAAGATATCTAATACTCAACACACGTTGCCCTTTGCCTAAATGCATAGGGCAATTACACTACCAAAGGAATAACTACTATGAAATACTGTCCCAAATGTGGAACATCCCTTGCTGACAACGACAGTTACTGTCCCAAGTGTGGCGCGTGGCAATATGTCGAGTCGCAACAAGGGCAACAATACCAACAAAGTCAACAACATCAACAACCACAAAAGCCACCCTACAACAAAGGCATTGCCACTGCAAACAAAGTTTTGCTCATCATTTTGTGCGTTTCGTTGTTTGTAACAGCTATTGAGGCCATTGTTTTTAGCATTTTTTCTGCCAAATGGTTGGAAGATATCGGCCAAATGATGCAAGACTTGGAAGAGCAATACGGCGCAACAGTTAGCATGGTTTACTGGGTATTTGCCAACTTTGGCGTGATGGGCGCTTGGCTACACGCACTGCCCCTTGCTTGGGTACTACCAATGACGTTGCACTACTTCAAAAAGAACAAGGCAAACCAGCCAACAACCTTGTCTTTCAAAATTTGCACCCTTATTTTTGTTCACCTTTTGGTGGGAATATTTATGCTATGCTTTGAGCAAAGCCAAGAAACACCAGCAAAAGTTGACGAACAATTTAGACAAACAATATAGCAAAAGTGCGCAAGTTGACACATAATAATTTTGATTTCAAATTGGTACAACTGATGCATTTTGCAATAAAACATTTATAAAAAACAAACCACCAAAACTAATTGGATAGTTTGCAGAATTATCAAAGTATGTTGCTATAATAATTACAAGGTTTAACCAAAAGAGGACAATATGAAAAAAGACGAATTTCCTGCAATTTTTCACGTGGCAGAAGAAGGTGGCTACTGGGTAGAATTTCCCGATTTGGGAATCTTTACACAAGGGGACGACTTGGAGGATGCCATAAATATGGCTGGCGATTGCTTGTTGTGCATTGTTGATGAAATACCCGACAACGTAAAGCCCACCCCTATTGAAAACATCACTATCCAAAAGGGCGAATACGTAAAGCTTATAAAACCCAAGTATTACAAAAGCAGTAATAACAACTAATACAAAGGTAAAAATTGACTTAGGCTTAGCAAACAAAACACTTATTGTAAAACAACACAACTTGGCGCAAATAGTAACCCAAGGGACAACTAACGCAAATATTAGACATAAAACAACTATCGCATAGTTTGAAAACACCCCAAAAGCCAAACGCTTTTGGGGTGTTTTTTGTTAGAAAAGATTTGTTAATTTTTCTTTCTCAATATGTCGCCTACACTCAACGTGTATGGGCAGTTGATTTTTAGTAGTTGTTGCACTTTGTTGCAAACTTCTACGTTGTTTCCCTTTTCGTCAAGGGCGTACTGCACGGTAAATTGCTTGTTTGTGTCGCTTGTGGCTGAAAGTGTTTCCAACATTTCGCCAACAACAAACTTGTTGCGTTGCTCCACTACAACGTAGCCTCCGCCTACCTCACGGACTACGGCAATAAACTTGTACTCTTCCACAGCACGGCTGGATGGGTAGTACTGGCGAGTTTCCTGCTCGTCAAAGTAGAAACCAGTGGTATAAGCACGGTGAGATGCTTTGTCCAATTCGCCATTAAGTTCACAAATTAGTTCATCAGTAAAGGTTTCGTTGGCAATGGCATCAAGCGCACGGCGATAGGCATTTACAACTGTTGCCACGTAAAAAGGCGATTTCATTCGACCTTCAATTTTTAAGCTTACAACACCTGCATCAATAATTTGTGGCAAGTGGGCAAGCATGTTCATATCTTTGGAGTTAAAGATGTAGGTACCACGCTCGTCTTCCATAACTGGCATGTAGTCCTCTCGACCAACTTCGCGTACTTCCCACGCCCAACGGCAAGCTTGAACACAAGCACCACCGTTGCTATCTCGGTTGGTAAGGTAGTTGCTCATAGGCATCTGCCCGAGTAACTGATGCACATTGCGCCGTGAACAAACACTTCCAGTTCCGTTTGTGGACAGTGGTTGTGGATGTTGGCAATTTCTTTGAGGTTTACTTCACGCGCCAAAACAACGCGCTCTGCCCCCTGCTCGCTCCAAAACTTTACAGCGTGTTTGTTGGTTGTGTTTGCTTGGGTAGAGATGTGTATTGGCAGGTTGCAATTTTGTTTGACAAAACTGAACATACCCACGTCCGATACAAGTACAGCATCCACCTTGGCATTTTCCAACACTTTGAGATAATCTTTGAGGTCGTCAAAATCTGGATTGTGGGCAAAGATGTTAAGCGTTACGTACACCTTTTTGTCAATGCTATGTGCCAAAGTTACTGCCTCGGCAATTTGCTCGTCGGTAAAGTTGTCGGCAAAGGCCCTGAGGCCGTATCGTTTGCCTGCAAGGTACACGGCATCTGCGCCAAAGTGAAAGGCTGTTTTTAGTTTTTCCATGTTGCCTGCTGGGGCAAGCAATTCGATATGTTTGATATTTTTCATAGGTTAGCCAAGTTTTTTAGATATTGTTACGCCATCGCCAATACGAAAAAGCTCCGTTTGATAGCGTGGGTTTGTCGTGATGTCGTGTAAAAATGCGTTTAGGTTGCGCGCCACTGTGATGTGTTTGTGGCGTTTGTTTTCGGGGACGTGTTCCACAAGGCCTTTGTAAAGGACGTTGTCGCAAACAAGTGTGCCACCCACTTCCAACAGGTCGGTTAGGTATGGCAAAAACACTTCGTACTGACCTTTTGGACCGTCCATAAAGATAAAGTCGTAACTGCCTGTCAGTTGCATTACAATTTCCCTTGCGTCACCAACAAAAATTGTTACACGCTCCAACACACCGGCATCACGAAAGTTTTCGCGCGCCATGTTGGCCGAGCTTTCCAACAGCTCGATGGTGTTTAGTGTGGCAGTTTCGCATGCAGAAAGCATCACAATGCCCGAGTATCCAATGGCTGTGCCAATTTCCAAAATGCGTTTGGGCTGACAGTTTGCCACCGTTTTGTACAACAGCTCTTTGGTGTCATCCAACATCACAGGTATATAGTTTTTACGAGCAAACTGCTCAATTAGTTTAAGTGATGGCATTTGAGTTATCTTTTGTTAGCAACTTGCGACTTTTTGACCGCAGTTGCAATTGTGCTAATAAGATATTTGAATAAAAGTTTTGTTATTTGTCGGCAATCTTATTTGCCTTACAACTATACTTCCAAAATTACTGGCAACACCATTGGGTTGCGTTTGAGTTGTTGACGGAAGTATTTTTTGCAAACGCGTTGCGTTGTCGTTTTGATAGATGCAATACTGTTTGCCTTTTGTGCGATAATTTCAGCAAGAACAAGCTTTTTGATTTCGTCCACACGGCTGGTGCCTTCTTCATCAAAGAAACATCCACGGCTTGTTACTTCTACATCGGTAACAATGTTACCTGTGTACTTGTCCATACCAAGCACCACCACCAAAATTCCCTCTTCGGCAAGGGACAAACGGTCTTTGAGTACGATGTTGCCAACGTCCCCTACGCCAAAACCGTCCACCATCACGTTGCCACCCTCTACTTTGCCGGTAATTTTGAAGGTGTTTTTGTCCACTTCGATACAGTCGCAAAGGTCGGGGATGATGATGTTAGATTGCTTGTGTTTAAGTTTTTGCACCAGTGTTGAGTGTTGACGCAAATGGCGATACTCGCCGTGTACTGGGATGAAATACTTGGGCTTTACCAAGGTGTACACAAGTTTGAGTTCCTCTTGGCAGGCGTGTCCTGATACGTGTACTGCTGCCAGCGCCGAATACACTACTTGCGCGCCAAGGTAGTACAAGTTGTTGATAACGTTGCTGATTGCGCGTTCGTTGCCGGGTATGGGGTTGGCAGAGATGATAATTGTATCGTTTTCGCCAATTTGCACCTTGTTGAACTCGCCACTTGCCATACGTGTCAATGCCGACATTGGCTCGCCTTGGCTACCGGTAGACAAAATTACCAGTTTGCCGTCGTCAATATTGCCAATTTTGTCGATATCTACAAACATGTCGTTGTCCACACTTAGGTGTCCAATGCGAATGGAAGTTTCGATATACTTGACCATGCTTTTGCCGGAGATGGCAATTTTGCGCTTGAAGGTTTTTGCCAGCTCAATTATCATGGCAAGACGGTCAACGTTGGATGCAAAGGTTGCAACGATAATTCGGCGTCCCTTTGCCTCTTGGAAGATTTGGTAAAACTGATCGGATACCACCGATTCGCTCATGGTGTAGCCGGGTTTCTCCACATTGGTAGACTCGGACATCATAAGTAACACTCCCTGCTTGCCAATTTCGGCAATACGGTTGATGTTCATAATCTCGTTGCCAAGTGGGGTGTAGTCAATTTTGAAGTCGCCGGTGTGCAACACTGCGCCAACTGGGGTGCGCAAACAAATGGCGCAACTGCCGGCAATTGAGTGGGATACGTGAATGAACTCGGCTGTGAAGTCGCCGACGGCTACAACCGATTTATCGGCAACGGGAACAAAATTAACCTTGTCCAAAACGTTATGCTCGGCTAATTTTATTTCTGCCAAAGCAAGGGTAAGTTTTGTACCGTACACGTCCACCTTTTTGTTGAGTTTTGCAACAACGTATGGCAATGCGCCAATGTGGTCTTCGTGACCGTGGGTAAGCAAAATGCCTTTGAGTTTGTGTTGGTTTTCCACAAGGTAGGTCACGTCAGGGATGACAACGTCTACACCGGGACTTTCTGCGCCAGGAAAGGCCATGCCTACGTCCAAAGCTACCATGGTGTTACCATACTCAAACAACGTCATATTTTTGCCAATTTCCCCTACGCCACCAAGGAAAATTACCTTTAACTTACTTTTGGTTGGTGTTGGTTGAAATGTTGGTTTTTGCGCTGGGGTATCCATTGGTTTGAGGGTATTCAAAGCAACGGGAGCTTTGCCGTACTTTTGAGCAGGCTTTTGCGCTGTTTGCTTTTTGCCAGCAGTTTTATTTGCCGACTTTGTAGTACCCTTGCCCTTTGGCTGTTGTGTTAGCGACAGGTTTGTTGATGGACCTTGATTGAAGGTTTTACTTTTGGAATTTTGTTTTTTAGATTTCATATTACCTCATAAATTTACTGCAAAAAAGACAATCACAAGGATTGTTGTTTTTGCACTCGTTTAGTTAAAATTGTAAAAAATATATATAGTTGTATCTTGCAAAAGCACAGCCTACAACATAAATTGGCACTTAAAATGGAAATTGCAACAATTTCGACATTTAAAGTATACACCAAATTGTCAAAAAAAACAACTGTTTTGCCCACTGCTTGGCCAAAAGAACAATTGCAATGCCAGTAACGGAGCAAATGGTAAAAGGTCTGCATTTAGCGCGCAAAATATCTTAGAGAAAACTCTTTGGCACAAAGCCCTTGTAAAAGACTACATCCCAACTACTAACTTGCCATTACAACAACTATGTTTCATTTAAACGCCAAACTTGCCCTAATAGCAACTGGGTTTCACTTAAACGCGAAACTTACTATCGTAAAACAGGTTACTCGTAAACACAAAACAACGTTGGCAACAAAAAAGGACTTGGAATAAAGCTTTTCCAAGTCCTTTGTAAATTATTTTTTATTTTTGTTTTTGCGATTGTATTGCTCGGTACCTTCCAA